>NZ_CP047165.1:2100000-2326689 GCF_009833965.1 Pelistega ratti | reverse complement strand
TTCCTGTTCTTTTTTAGGATGACGAAGATAACGATTTTCTGAACTAATTTTCGTGCGTGTCATAAAAACTCAACGATATCATTTATAATTACTTTTTTATATTATAACGAATCAACCGTCAAAGAATGTAAAACATTCGCCTATTTTCATGAATGCGTTATATGGAGTACTACGCTATGACAACCTCACAACACGCTAAAGTCATTATTCTTGGTTCTGGCCCTGCTGGCTATACTGCTGCACTTTATGCTGCTCGTGCTAATTTAAAACCCATGCTTATTACTGGAATGGCTCAAGGTGGACAATTAATGAATACCACAGAAATTGATAATTGGCCTGCCGATGTTGATGGTGTACAAGGACCTGAATTAATGGAGCGTTTTCTTAAACATGTACAACGCTTTGATACACAGGTAACGTTCGATCATATTAGCAAAGTTGATTTATCTAAACGCCCCTTTACCCTTGTATCAGATACGGGAAATACCTATACTTGTGATAGTCTTATCATTGCAACAGGGGCTTCTGCTCGTTATATTGGTCTTCCTAGCGAACAAATCTTTATGGGGAAAGGAGTATCTGCCTGCGCAACATGTGATGGATTTTTCTATCGTAATCAAGATGTGATTGTTGTTGGTGGTGGTAATACTGCTGTTGAAGAAGCTCTCTATCTCTCTCATATTGCTCGTAAAGTCTATGTTATCCATCGCCGTGATAAATTCCGTGCAGAACCGATTATGGTGGATAAACTGATGGATAAAGTGAGTAATGGCAATATGGAACTTCGTATGAATACCGTATTAGAAGAAATCACTGGTGATAATACAGGAGTAACAGGAGTTCGTCTTAAAAATGTTGAGACACAAACTATTGAAGAACTCTCTGTTACAGGAGCATTTATTGCCATTGGACACTCACCCAATACACAAATTTTTGAGGGTCAGCTGGATATGGATAACGGTTATATCATTACCCAATCAGGGCATAAGGGATTAGCAACCATGACCTCAGTCCCCGGTGTTTTTGCTGCAGGTGATGTACAAGATCAAATATACCGTCAAGCCATTACGAGTGCAGGAACGGGGTGTATGGCAGCATTAGATGCACAACGTTGGTTAGAAGAAAATGAAAGCAATTAAGGGTGATTTGCAGTCTATTAAAAAACTGCAAAAACAATTTATTAAGGCTCAACAGCAAATCGCTAAACAACACGAAGCAATACAACAAGCCTCTTTACCCAATCAGAGCATACCTATTAGTGCGGCTGATGTGGCATTCTTTCGTCAAAATATGAAGGGGGTTACTCCCCTTCTGGATACCAATCGTATTGATCGGCAAAATGCCCCTCTTAAAAACCCAGAGTTTTATCAAGCGAAACGCCAACAAGCAGAAGGGGAAACACACTTACCCCAACCCAAACGTACTAAAGCCCCTTCTACCCGCAAAGTATCACCTAAAACACCTACAATAGATGCTTATACTTACCTTGCACAAGGAATGGGACAGGATATTTTACCTAAACTCAAACAACTTTATTGGCCTGTAGAAGCAACCTTAGATTTACACGGGAATACACTTGAACAAGCCAGTACACGCTTTGACCGTTTTGTAAGTACCTGTATTGAGCATCAGATTAAATGTTTTCTGATTATCCACGGTAAAGGGCATGGTTCTACTGAAGGACGCTCTATTCTTAAACCTAAAATTGCTGCATGGTTACGGGATATAGATGCCATTGCTGCTTTTTCACCTGCACCCGAAAAATTAGGCGGTGAAGGGGCTTTATTGGTACTCAGTAAAAAACCATCTTAACTATTTATATACCTTCTTACCCAAAAAATAATACACTTTTTATGTTTAATTTTCATTTTGATACCGTTGCTGGTTTACTCATTGTTCTCATTATTCTAGGGGTAATCAGTCATAATAGTGCTATCACTATTTCTGCTTGTATTTTACTCATCATGCAACAAACCGCTTTAGCCGCTGCCTTGCCTTGGGTAACACGGCATGGCTTACATATTGGGATTATCATTCTCACCATTGGTGTATTGAGTCCTTTAGTTAGCGGTAAAATCTTACTCCCTGAATTGAAAGAACTCTTAACAAACTGGGAATTATTAACCGCTATTGCCGTTGGTGTTTTTGTTGCATGGTTAGGCGGTAAAGGGGTATCTTTGATGACCTTACAGCCTACTTTAGTAGCAGGACTGATGATTGGTACGGTTATTGGTGTTGCTTTTTTCAAGGGTATCCCTGTTGGCCCATTAATTGCCGCAGGTATTCTAGCCCTTTGCTTAGATATTATTCGTTAGACACTGTGAAAGTGCTAGGAAATACCCGTATAGGGAAAGCACCAATATTTTTTGTATATCAAGTATTGCATAATAAATCTATGCAGTGAAGGAGACAACTTCCCGCATAGTGAGTTGCTTTACCATAGCCACTCTTCCCATCAGAAACACAATAATTAACACCCATAACGACTATCATTTTAGTGATAGTCGTTATTTTTTATAAAATCCCTACCTTAGCTAGATAGAGATATATTTTTTATAAACCTTTTTACAGCTTTTGCATCTGCTCAATCATCACATCACCAAAACCAGAGCTACTCACCTGTGCCGCCCCTTCCATCAAACGAGCAAAATCATAGGTTACTTTCTTAGACTGAATGGCTTTTTCCATTGCAATAATGATTAAATCAGCCGCTTCAGTCCACCCCATATGGCGTAACATCATCTCTGCCGCAAGAATTAATGAGCTAGGATTCACATAATCTTTACCGGCATAGCGAGGCGCTGTACCATGGGTTGCCTCAAAAATAGCCACCGTAGCAGATAGATTAGCACTTGGCACAATACCAATACCACCCACCTGTGCGGCTAGAGCATCTGAAATATAGTCCCCATTTAGGTTTAAGGTTGCAATAACCGAAAATTCTACTGGTCGTAATAAAATTTGCTGTAAGAAAGCATCTGCAATCGCATCTTTAATAATAATTTCTCGACCCGTTTTAGGGTTTTTAAGACGACACCAAGGGCCATCATCAATCAATTCCGCCCCAAACTCACGGCGAGCCAAGGCATAACCCCAATCACGGAAACTCCCTTCAGTAAACTTCATGATATTCCCTTTGTGTACCAAGGTAACATTAGGTTTATCATTATCAATCGCATATTGAATGGCCTGGCGAACCAAACGCTCTGTCCCCTCTTGTGAAACAGGTTTTACCCCTAAACCAGAGGTTTTAGGAAAACGGACTTTATTCACCCCTAATTCTTGACTTAAAAAGTCGATCAATTTAGCCGCTTTTTCACTACCTGCCTCAAACTCAATCCCAGCATAAATATCTTCTGAGTTTTCACGGAAAACCACCATATTCGTTTTTTCAGGGTGGATTAAGGGAGAAGGCACACCTTTAAAGTAACGTACAGGACGTAAACAGACATATAAATCCAATGTCTGACGTAAACCCACATTTAAAGAGCGGATACCACCACCCACAGGGGTATTTAACGGCCCTTTTATTGCAATAACATGGTCTTTGATAACATCAATCGTCTCTTGAGGAAGGTATTGATTTTCACCATATACCTGAGTCGATTTTTCACCTGCATAAATCTCCATCCACTGGATTTTACGCTGATTGCCATATGCTTTTTCAACCGCCGCATCCACTACCTTACGCATAACGGGGGTAACATCAACCCCCACACCATCCCCTTCAATAAAAGGAATAATCGGATAATTAGGCACATTTAGCGTGCCATCTGCATGAATAGTGATTTTTTCACCTTCAACGGCTTGAATATGTTGGTAAACCATTCTTTCCCCTATGTCAACATAGTCGCCCCACATGAATGAGAAGGACAAATTATTTAATAAACAATGAAAACTAGTTTAATCACTTTTACGTATTCATGCAATCTTTAAGTACAGACATTTATCAAAAACCCTCTTTATATATCAAGAATACGAATAAGCTTATACTAAAATAGAGATTTTTCACAAAATATTTAAATTCAAAATATCATCATCTACCCTTGATAATTGATAGCATCTCTTAGATTTCATAAAACCGTCTAAATCTATCTCTAAATGATTAAATCTAGAATAATAGCATTTGCGGTATAATGTAGCGAATGATATTGATAAGTATATAATTTCACACTATGTTTAATCCCACTCGAGACCAAGTCCGCGCTTTTTTTATCGACACTTGGCAGAAGCATCAAAATAAAAGTATCCTCTCCCCCATCGAATCCTCTGCGCTCAAATGGATTTTAGAACACCCTGAATACCACGCTCTTTTATCCTCTCCAGACGCAAAAGAACAAGACTTTAGTATTAACCAAGGTCAAACAAACCCCTTTTTACATCTTTCAATGCACTTAGCCATTGAAGAACAAATCTCTATCAATAGTCCACCGGGGATTAAATCACTTTTTGAACAACTCAGTGCTAAGACCAATTCTCACCATGCGATACATGAGATTATGGAATGCTTAGGACAAGTGCTGTGGGAATCACAACGTTCAGGAACCCCCTTAAATAATGAGTTGTATATTGATTTACTTAAACAGCGTATCAATAAACATTAATACTTAATTTTTATGTTTAAAGTCCTTTTATTTATTATCAGCTTTTTTATGTTGCCTATTACCAGCCAAGCCTTTACCAAAGTTCAGTCGATTGAAGGGATTACTGAATATCGCCTTACTAATGGATTACAAGTTCTTTTTATTACAGATGCCTCTAAACCCAGTATGACAGTCAATATGACCTATCGTGTCGGTTCACGTCATGAACAATATGGGCAAACAGGTATGGCACATTTACTCGAACACTTAGTCTTTCGAGGCACTAAAGATTATCCAGATGTACTACAGCAATTCTCTCAAAAAGGACTTAGTGCAAACGGTACGACCTCTTTTGATCGTACCAATTATTATGCTAGTTTTGCCGCAGACGAAGCTACCTTAGAATGGTATCTCCGTTGGCAAGCGGATACCATGCAACACCTTGCTATCTCAGAAGAAGACCTCAAAAAAGAAGTTGATATTGTTTTAAATGAACGCGATCGCTCACAAAATAACCCTATGCAGGTTTTATTTGAGCGTATCAAAGCCACTGCCTATCAATGGAATAATGCCGGTATTGCTATTATTGGCGCTCCCGATAATTTAAAAAATATGACAGCGACCGATTTACAAGCGTTTTACCATCATTACTACCAACCCGATAATGCCACCTTAATTATTGCAGGTCTTATCGATGAAGAAAAAACAATTGCCTTAGTCGATCATATTTTTTCACCTATCGCTAAGCCTACTCGCCAGCTGATCGAACGTACGACACAAGAACCTGTTCAAGATGGGGAACGTAATATTATTTTACGTCAGGTAGGTAATATGCCATTTGTTGGGGTGGCTTATCGTATTCCTAGTGCAGCAAGTCCTGATTATACTGCCTTGGATATGGCAGTTAATATCCTTACGGATAGACCCTCTGGACAGCTTTATCGTACTTTAGTACAAGATAAAAAATTAGCCACCAATATCTCTGGCTTTACACATACGCTACACGATAGTGCCTTGGCTTTTTTTGGGGCTCAACTCAGTGAAGGGCAAGCTGTTAATGATAGCCAAGACGCACTTAATCATATTATTGAACATATTGCAGAGCATCCTTTTACAGAGGCAGAATTAAATCGTGTTCGCACCTACTGGCTTAATCAATGGCAAAAACTCTATGCCAATACAGAACAGCTTAGTATCGGTCTAAGTGAAGCCATTGCCGCTGGTGATTGGCGATTATTTTTCTTAGAAAGAGATTATGTTAAAGCGAGTACCTTGGCACAAGTACAGGAAGTGGCAAGTAAATATTTTATTCCAAGTAATCGTACTAGCGGGCAATATATTCCCACAGAAACCATATCACGTGCACCTAAAATTGAACCAGTCGATTTAAGTAAACTCTTTGAGCATTACAAAGGGGATAATCATACGGTTACTACCGAAGCCTTTGATCCCTCTCCCGATAATATTCAAGCCAAAACATTACGACAAGATTTAGTCCTTAATAATGGGGTTATTCACTATGCTCTTTTACCAAAATCCTCTCGTGGTAATCGTGTCTATGCAAATTATCGTATTAAATTTTCTAATCTAGATAATTTATCAGGGCAAGCTACCTTATCGGGTTTTGCGGCTAGCCTAATTACTAGTGGTACGGATACGCTTTCTCAACAAGATATTCAAGATAAAATTGATACGTTAAATGGTTCTCTAAGCTATCATATCAGTGCTAATCAATTAGTCGTTTCGCTTTCTACTACCGAAGAGCATTTGACTGAATTATTAGGATTTAGTCTTGATCTTATCCAAAAAGCCTCTTATCCACAAAAAGAGCTGACTAACTTTTTAGCGCAAGTCAAACGTGCTATCCAAGTCAATAGTACCGAGCCTGCCGCTAAAGCTGCTTATCAAATTAACCGTTACCTCAGTCGTTTCGATAAGAATGACTTCCGTTACGTACAGAGTTTTGAAGAGCAATTGGCGACTATCAATACCATTAACCGAGAGAAACTACTCAGTTTTAATCGTAAGAATTTTGCAGCAGGTGATATTGATATATCCATTGTTGGTACATTTAATCCTGATGCTGTATTAGACACACTCAAACAAAAAATCGGCACATGGAAAAAAGCACCAGAATATACTTACATTACCGATCCTTATGGCGAATATCCAGCCAAATCATTTACATTGCAAACACCAGATAAACCCAATGCTATTTTCTTAGGTAGATTATTATTACCTGTTCAAAATACGGATAAAGACTTTCCTGCCCTCTTAGTAGCTAATCATCTTTTAGGGGGAAGTGAAGCCTCTCGTCTCTTTAAATCCGTAAGGGCAGACAAAGGACTATCTTATAGTATCTACAGTGGTATCAATGCTTCTGCCTTTGAGCCTTCTGCAGAATGGACGATTCAAGCCATTTACTCACCTGAAAAGAAAGCAGAAATTACACAGACCATTCAACAAACCATGGCAGATATTCAACAACATGGGTTTACTCAAGAGGAATTAGACAGTGGTATTGCGTCTATTATGAATATGCGCGCCCTCTCTCGCACACAGGATAATGTATTAAGTGCTACATGGTTACGCTATTTAGAAAATGGACGTGATTTTAACTGGAATAAACAGTTTGAAGAGCGTATTAAAGCATTAACCCTTGATGAGGTAAACGCAGCCGCTAAAAAATATTTAAAATTTGAACAAATAAGTACAGCTTATGCTGGGGATTTTGAGATGAAAAAATAAGGTATCCATTTAAAGTATACTGTTTTGATAACAGATATTTTATCCATAATCTTATGGCTTTTAAAAAGGGATTTTAAAAGAACTAAAGTCCCTTTTTTATATAACAAGTATAGGAAATATATGATAATGGTTTAAAGAATATAGTGATGATAAAATGATATTTCTGAGTAGAAACTCATTAAGATAAAATGAATAAGTAAAAATTCCTACAAATAGTGTTGAGTCGCTCAAACAGTTCTTTTGCTTCGCTACAGAAAACTCACTTTATCATTCGCTATTTTCTGGAATTTTTTACTTATAACTAGATTGATTATTATATAAAATAGTATTTTTAGTACCTACTTTATCTTATAGAAAACACTAAACCTATCTAAATAATATACCTTTAAAGTAAAAGATACAAAAAAGGATAGATGTACTTTCTCATCTATCCTTTATCATTAAGAAATAAACCTCATCAACATTACTATACCCTATCATCAGGTATATATGGAATTAATTAAACAAGTCCTTTACCCTATCCATAAAGCTCTTATTTTGAGGCGAATGTTTACTCGAATCCTTATCCACTGAGGTTTGGAATTCACGTAATAACTCTTTTTGTTTATTCGTTAATTTAACCGGTGTTTCAATCAATACATGACAATATAAATCACCTGTTTCTAATGAACGAACCCCTTTAATCCCTTTACCACGCAAGCGGAATGTTTTACCTGTTTGTGTACCTTCTGGAATAGTAATTTCAGCACTACCGTCTAATGTCGGTACAACCAATGTCCCACCCAAAGCAGCGGTTGCAAAAGGCAGTGGTACTTCACAGTGTAAATCATCACCATCACGTTCAAAAATAGGATGTTTTTTCAGATGGATTTCAATATATAAATCCCCTGGAGGTCCACCATTTACGCCGGGTTCACCATTACCTGATGAGCGGATACGTTGTCCTTCATCAATACCAGCCGGGATTTTAACTTCTAACGTTTTATTCTTACGAATACGTCCCTCACCATGACAGACTGGACAAGGTTCTTTAATCTCTTTACCTGTACCATGACAAGTATGGCAGGTTTGTTGTACACGGAAAAAGCCCTGTTGCATAAAGACTTGTCCTGTACCATTACATGTATGGCACGTTACTGGCTCTGTCCCCGGTTTAGCCCCTGAACCATGACACGTTGTACACTCATCATAACCGGGGATACGGATTTCAGTCGTATAACCCTTGGCAGCTTGTTCTAAGGTAATTTCTAAACCATATCGTAGGTCAGCCCCACGATAGGCTTGTGGCCCACTTTGACGGCGAGCACCACCACCAAAAATATCGCCAAAAATATCACCAAAGTTACCAAAAATATCATTAAAATTACCAGCACCACCCATGCCTTGATTAGGATCAACACCGGCATGACCAAACTGATCATACGCTTGTCGTTTAGATGGGTCTGATAAAGTTTCATAAGCCTCTTTGGCTTCTTTAAACTTTTCTTCTGCTTCCTTATTATCAGGATTACGGTCAGGGTGGTATTTCATCGCTAGTTTACGATAAGCCTTTTTAAGCTCATCTTCACTCGCTCCCTTACTCACCCCTAACACTTCATAATAATCACGTTTTGCCATTACTGACTTGCCTCTTTATTTCATGTCTAAACTATTAAATGTTTAGCTATACCATGATAAATTTACACTTACCTTTTTTGTAAATAGTAGTATTACCCTACTACGGTAAGGTATGACCTTGCTACTTTTGAATATCTACTAAAAAGATACCCGAACAATGCCTTACAGCTTGCTCGGGTATTCATTATAAAGACATTAAAGCATTAGTCTTTTTTCTCTTTGAAGTCTGCATCAACCACATTATCATCAGCTGGTTGAGCATCTGCACCCGCCGCTTGCTGTGCTTGGGCTTGTTGCTGTAGGTCAGCATACATTTTTTCACCCAATTTTTGCGAAGCTTGTGCTAAGGCTTCTACTTTTGCATCAATCGCTGCTTTATCATCTGATTTAAGCGCTTCTTCCAACTCTTTGATTGCTGCTTCAATCGCTTCTTTTTCGCCGGCTTCTAGCTTATCACCATAATCTGCTAAAGACTTACGAGTAGAGTGAACTAACGCATCTGCTTGGTTACGAGTCTGTGCTAATTCAGCAAGACGTTTATCTTCCTCTGCATTGGCTTCCGCATCTTTCACCATGCGTTCGATTTCTGCGTCAGATAAACCTGAGTTTGCTTTGATGGTAATCTTATTCTCTTTACCTGTACCTTTATCTTTAGCTGATACGTGTAAGATACCATTCGCATCAATATCAAAGGTTACTTCAATTTGAGGAATACCACGAGGTGCTGGTGGAATACCCTCTAAGTTAAACTCACCCAATGTCTTGTTGTGAACAGCCATTTCACGTTCACCTTGGTAAACTTTAATGGTTACCGCAGGTTGGTTATCTTCTGCTGTTGAGAAAGTTTGTGAAAAACGTGTTGGGATAGTCGTATTTTTCTTAATCATTTTGGTCATCACACCACCTAGGGTTTCGATACCTAATGATAAAGGTGTAACGTCTAATAATAATACGTCTTTACGATCTCCTGAAAGTACAGAACCTTGGATAGCCGCACCAAATGCCACCGCTTCATCAGGGTTTACATCTTTGCGTGGATCTTTACCAAAGAACTCTTTTACCTTCTCTTGTACTTTAGGCATACGAGTCATACCACCCACCAAGATCACATCATCAATTTCAGAAATCTTGATACCGGCATCTTTCACAGCAACACGGCAAGGCTCAATAGTACGTTCAATTAAGTCTTCAACCAAAGCCTCTAACTTAGCACGTGTAATTTTGAGGTTAAGGTGTTTAGGGCCAGAAGCATCTGCCGTAATATATGGTAAGTTAATCTCTGTTTGCGCACTTGAAGAAAGCTCAATTTTTGCCTTTTCAGCCGCTTCTTTTAGACGTTGTAACGCTAATACATCTTTAGAAAGATCAACACCTTGTTCTTTTTTGAACTCTTCAATGATGTAGTCAATGATACGTTGGTCAAAGTCTTCACCACCTAAGAAAGTATCACCATTGGTTGATAATACTTCAAATTGTTTTTCACCATCTACATCAGCAATCTCAATGATAGATACGTCAAAAGTACCACCACCTAAGTCAAATACAGCGATACGGCGGTCAGATTTATCTGATTTATCAAGACCAAAAGCTAAAGCTGCTGCGGTTGGCTCGTTAATAATACGTTTTACTTCAAGACCTGCAATTTTACCTGCATCTTTTGTCGCTTGACGCTGGCTGTCATTAAAGTAAGCAGGCACAGTAATAACCGCTTCTGTTACTTCTTCACCTAAGTAGTCCTCTGCTGTTTTCTTCATTTTGCGAAGAATATCAGCAGATACTTGTTGTGGGGCTAATTTTTTGCCTTGTGCTTCTACCCACGCATCACCATTGTCTGCGGCAATGATACTATAAGGCATAAGGTCTAAGTCTTTTTGTACTTCTTTATCACTAAATTTACGACCGATTAAACGTTTTACGGCAAAGATAGTGTTTTTAGGATTGGTGACTGCTTGACGCTTAGCAGGCGCACCCACAAGAATTTCACCATCTTGTGCATAAGCCACAATAGAAGGTGTGGTACGAGCACCCTCTGCATTTTCAATAATTTTTACTTGATCGCCATCTAAAACAGCGACACAGCTATTTGTTGTACCTAAGTCAATACCAATAATTTTTGCCATTTTATATTACCTTTAAATACTTTTAACAAGAGCTATCGAAGCTCCTAAACTTATCGATGTATGCTATGTATGGTTTATTTTTTATTTTTCAAGATATTTTTTGAAAAATTTTTAATCAACCAGCCGATACAATCACTAGAGCAGGACGTAATACACGATCTGCAATGGTATAACCTTTTTGTAAAGTTTGTACAATGCAATTGGCTTCTACATCGGGATTGGGAACAGAAGAAATAGCTTGATGAATATTGGGATCAAATTTATCACCTTGATTAGGGGCTATTTCTTTGAGTTGATTACGCTCAAAGGCGGATATTAATTGACGTAAAGTGGTTTCTAAACCCTCTTTAAGATGCTCTACAGCTTGTTCTTCTACAGCAAGTGCCGCTTCTAAACTATCTTTAACAGGGATAAGACTTTCTGCAAAAGATTCTGTACCAAATTTACGGGCTTTTGTCACATCTTCTTGTGAACGACGACGGATATTCTCCATCTCTGCATGCGCACGTAATACTTGATCTTTAAGCGAAAGGACTTGTTCTTGTAATTCCCCGATCAGTTGTTGTTCATCACTTTGTGCATCTAGCACTTCTTGATCTACGGTTTGTTCTACCTGTGGATTTTCTTCAGGTGTTGTATCTGGTGTCAATGGTTCTTGAGACATTTTTTCCCCACATAAAATTTACTTTCTCATTTATGTGGGGATAGGCTTATTTTTTTCAAGAGGAAAAAATAATTTAAAAAAAGTTAAATCATTTTAATTCTTTCTAGCTTAAAATGTATTTTGCACCTTACGATAGGCTTCTGCAAAATTAACATTGGTAATCATCACTGATTCTGAGAATTCACGCGCTTCTTCAGGCACTGTTTGGAGTTTATTTAAATCGGTCGCTTTACTCACTACTGTAGCAGAAGGGAGGTAAAAAAGCTCTGGAATATCATGTCCATCCACCACACAATTATGGCGAATCACCGCATTATCCCCTACTTTTGTTTTAAATAAAACGGTATTAAAACCAATAAAAACATTATTCCCTACTTCACAGGGGCCATGTACGATAGAGCGATGAGCAATAGAAGTATTTTCACCAATAATGACAGCTTCACCATCTTTAGAGTGAATAACCACTCCATCTTGGATATTAGAATTGGCACCAATAATAATTGGATCCATATCACCATTTTCATTGACTTCATCTGCACGAATAACGGCATAAGGACCAATAAATACATTAGGCCCTACTTTTACTAAACCACATAAAATAGCAGTGGGATCAACAAAAGCCGTTTCATGTACTTCTGGGTAATCACCACGGGGATTTTTTCTTAGCATATTCTTCTCTCTTTAAAAATGAGTTTATCAATAAACTATGTACAATATCTTAATTTAAATATGAATTAAGTCCAAGAACCTAAACGTTCTTTGACAATCGTTGCTAGTGCATCTATCCATACAGGGTCATCATTTAAACATGGGATATAGCGAAATTGCTCCCCCCCTTTTTGTTTAAATGCCTCGGCACACCCTAATTGGATTTCTTCTAAGGTTTCCAAACAATCTGCTGCAAAACCAGGACACATCACATCAACACGTTTTATCCCTTTAGCAGGATAGCTTTCTAATGTAGCCTGTGTAGCAGGGCCTATCCACTTGGCTTTACCAAATTGACTCTGGAAACTTACCGCTATAGGTACACCTTCAGCTTGTAAAGATACCCTTAATGCTGCGACTGTTTTCTGACAATCATCATAGTAAGGATCACCTAAATCAACACTACGTTGAGGTAAGCCATGAAAACTCAATAAAAGTTGATCTGGTCGTCCATTTTCTTGCCAAAAGTGTACAACTTTATGATGCAAACTCTGAATATAAGCAGGGTGTTCTGCATATCGCTTGATAAAACGGTAATCAGGCTGATTACGCATTGTTTTAGAAATCTCTGCCACACGATCAAATAATGTAGCGGTTGTACTTGCTGCATATTGAGGATACATAGGAACAATAAGAATCCGTTCACACCCTTTCTGTTGTAGTCCTTGTATTGCCTTTGCTAGATCAGGTTCACCATATCGCATCGCAAAATCAACTATCACATGATCACTGGCTAATTGTTGGGCGAGTGCCTGACTCTGTGCTTGGGTATAAACCAATAAGGGAGAACCTTCTTTGAGCCAAATTGCCTCATATTTTTCTACTAATTTAGGCGCTCGAAAAGGTAATACAATCGTATGAAGCACCCCTTGCCATAGCCATTTTGGTAACTCTACAACACGAGGATCAGATAAAAAAGCCTTTAAGTAACGGCGGATTTCCTTGACCGTAGGGCTTGCAGGTGTTCCTAAATTAACCAGTAACACCCCTATTGGATTATTATTCATTGTATTTCTCTAAACCTTATATTGACCATAACCGTAGCTTAGTCGATTTATCCTATCAAATGAGATGCATCATACACGCACTATCTATAAACAGTAATCTTTAGCACTCATGATACTATGATATCTCTCATCAAACTACTATTTATCGTACTGATAGCGATAATCACTATCATCGTTGATAAACGCATCATTTTACCATTAACTAATATAGGGTAGAGTAACCATAAGTACAATAGGGTTAAATAATTGCTTACTACCTATTACAGCAAATAAATACACTCAGCCCCTCACGATTTAGGGAAAATGAAAAAGTACAATATAATGGAGTTATTTCTCTCTTTATGATTTATTTTTAGACGGTTAATAATATGCATTTTTCAAGAGTGGCACTGATTGGACGTTATCAAGACTCAGGCATGGATGCCCCTTTACGAGAACTTGCCAAGGTAATAGAACAAGCAGGTATTCAAGTCATTATCGAAAAAGATACCGCTTACAATACTCATATCAAAGAATATCATACAGGTTCGTTAGAACAAATTGGTGAACTCGCAGACCTTGCTATTGTGATGGGTGGAGATGGCACCATGTTGGCTGCTGCCCGTAGCTTATGCCGTTATGCTGTTCCTTTACTGGGTATTAACCACGGTCGCTTAGGTTTTATTACAGATATTCCCATTCATCAAGCCGTACAAGCAGTTGAAGCCGTACTCGAAGGTAAATTTACGATTGAGAAACGTACACTACTTGAGGGGTCTATCATTCGAGATAAAAAAGTTCTCACCTCTGACCTCGCACTCAATGATATTGTATTAGGTCGCTCAGAACGAAGTGGTATGATCGAGGTCTCTGTCGAATATGACGGCTCTCATATGTATAGCCAACGTTCTGATGGTTTAATCGTTTCTACACCAACAGGTTCAACTGCCTATGCCCTCTCTGCCAACGGCCCTATCATTCACCCTGCTGTAGATGCTTTTTTACTTGTGCCAATTGCTCCACAAACCTTATCTTATCGTCCTATTGCTGTTCCCTCTTCTGGTACATTAACGCTCACTCTTACCGATACCAGCCGTGCAGGAGGACGAGCAAGCGTACACTTTGATATGCAAACATGGACTGATTTACAAACAGGGGACAAAATTATGATTACCAAAGCATCTCATAAAGTACAGTTTCTACACCCTGTAGGTTATAGTTATTTTTCTACATTACGTAAAAAATTATCATGGAATGTGATGCCCTCTTCAATTGATTAATCTATTTGTTTTATTTATTCAAGTTAAAAATCATTAAGCTATTATACGGTTTTATTCATAAATACTATCCGCTTACCTAAAGAGATAACACTATGCTACTTTCCTTGCATATCCGTGATTTTGTGATTGTTGAACAATCTGATATTTATTTTTCTTCTGGCTTTACTGTTTTTTCTGGTGAAACAGGTGCAGGAAAATCCATTCTTATAGATGCCTTATCCCTTACATTAGGTCAGCGTAGTGAACCTCATTTTATCCGTGAAGGGGCTAGCAAGGCGGATATTAGTGCAATTTTTGAGGTGAATCACCATATTCAACAATGGTTAGAAACACAGAATATTGAAGCAGAAGAATTAATTCTACGACGTACGATTGATCAACAAGGCAAAAGTCGAGCTTTTATTAATGGAACACCAGCCACCCTTACACAATTACGCGAAATAGCCGCTTTACTCATTGATATTCATGGGCAACACGCACATCAACAATTACTCAAAGCGAGTGCACAACGTGCTTTATTAGATTCTCATGGTCATCACCAACATTTACTTAAAGCGGTTCAGCAAGCATGGAAAGATTGGCAAACAGCAGTACAAACCCTTGAAAAAGCAAATACTAACCTTGCTCAACAAGAGGCGTTACAAGAGCGACTCAACTGGCAATTAAATGAACTAAAACAATTAAACCCTAAAAAAAATGAATGGGAAACAATTGATCAAGAATACAACCGTCTTGCTCATGCCTCTAGCCTATTAGAAGGAGCAGCACAGACCCTAAATGAATTAGATAATGATGAACAATCCATTACCACAACACTATCACACGCTTGCGCCAGAATAGCCCAATTAATGAATAGAGATCCACAACTCAAAGGGATTTACGATATTCTAGAATCTGCTCGTATCGCTTGTGTAGAAGCCGCCTCTGATTTACATTCTTATTTAGATAAGGTAGAGCTTGATCCTCAACGCCTTGCACAAACAGAACAACGTATGCAGGCTATGTTTGATTTGGCTAAAAAATTCAAAATAGAACCCGAGCAACTCTATGATAAACAAGCTAGTTTAGCGGAAGAACTAGAGGCATTAAATCAAGCCGTTGATATAGATGCTTTACAAGCAGAAGTACATCAACGTGCAGAAGACTATAAAAAACACGCAAATAAACTTAGTCAAGCACGTCAAGCAACAGCCAAAACACTCTCTGAAGCGGTTACACAGGCAATGCAAACACTCGCTATGCAAGGTGGACAGTTTACCATTGAACTCATTGATAGCCCTCCCTCTGCATACGGTGTAGAAACAGTTCAATTTAATGTTGCTGGTCATGCAGGTACAACACCACGTGCTTTAGCCAAAGTTGCTTCAGGGGGTGAATTAGCGCGTATATCATTAGCCTTATCCGTAATGGCAAATAAAGCTCATCAAGTACCTACACTCATCTTTGATGAAGTCGATACAGGTATTGGAGGAGCCGTTGCTGAAGTGGTGGGGCAGTTACTACGTCAATTAGGTGAAAGCCATCAGGTACTTTGTGTGACACACTTACCTCAAGTTGCTGCTTGTGGCCATCATCATTTTGAAGTAAGTAAAACACAAGAAAATGGTGAAACACGCTCTGCTATTCTGGCACTAGACTATCCAAATCGCATAGAGGAAATTGCTCGTATGCTAGGGGGTGTACATATTACCGATACGAGTCGTGAACATGCAGAAGAAATGCTAAAACACGCAGGAAACGTATTTTAATCCTAAATTATTAGAATATAAATTATCAACAATTAAAATTTTAGAAAAGAAAAATCCTATGCTAAACAGCATAGGATTATCTGATTTAGTACATCATCTTACTTTTTAGATTTTGTTGCGCAATCAGAACAAATACCATGTAAAACCATCGTATGACTTGCCAATTTAAACCCTCTTTCTTTGGCAATTTCATACTGACGGGTCTCAATAGTAGAGTCAATAAACTCTTCTACTTTACCGCAAGCATTACATACTAGATGGTCATGATGATCGCCATCATCCAATTCAAAAATAGCCTTACCATTATCAAATTGACTACGGGTTAGAATACCTGCTTGTTCAAACTGGGTAAGAACACGATAAACTGTCGCTAAACCAATCTCTATGCGTTCATTTAATAATAAGCGATACACATCCTCTGCACTCAAATGGCGCTCTTTGGTATTACGGAAAATATCCAAAATTTTTAAACGAGGATAGGTTGCTTTTAAACCCATACTTTGCAATTCACTATGATCACTCATAAGCTGCCTTTCATAAAAATTTATTGATTACATGCTGTAGACAATTATTTTACCTAAAAAACTCTATAATTGTTCTTACCCATATATAATAACCTTTTTTCTAAGATTTTATCTGGAACTTATATAATTTATGAATAAGCTATATTCTGCACTCCGTTTACACAAAGGACTCCTTACCTCACTTGTTGCTGTGGCAGCCCTTACTGCTTGCTCATCAGGTAAATGGGGATTCCCCTATAAAGCCCCTTTACAACAAGGCAACTGGGTAACTGCTGAACAAGTTGCTCTTCTTCAACCAGGTATGTCTAGCGATCAAGTTCGCTATGCACTAGGTTCACCTACATTAATTGATATGTTCCACCCTAATCGTTGGGAATATGCTTATTATTTTAAACCAGGGTATGGTGATCCTGTACTTCGTAAATTTACCGTATGGTTTGATGAAAATGGTCTTTTAAGACACTGGGAAGGTGATCCACAGCCTAATTTCCAACCATCTGATTTTGCTACTCAGCAACAATGGAAGGGTGATAAGGTTGAGGAAATGGCATCAGATAAAACATCAGGCATGACCATTACACCATTACAAGAATAATAGGGTCTAAGGACATTGACTATTTTTATTAGTCCTAACGATGGCGTGGTATAACGTACCACTCCCTTTTCTCTTTATTTTTAAAATAAAGATATTTTAGGCATATATTTTTTATAAAGAAGGTATTGATTATGCGTATTGCTATCTCTGGTGCTAATGGACGTATGGGACGAATGTTGATTGAAGCTGTTTTGCAACACCCTGATTTAACACTCGCCGTGGCAATAGACCATGCTGGTAGCCCATCTTTAGGGCAAGATGCAGGGGCTTTCTTAGGTCAACAAACAGGGGTTATCATCAGTGCAGATATTGAACAACTACAATATGCCGATTGCCTTATTGATTTTACACGACCTGAGGGTACACTACACTACCTAGAGGCTTGCAAACGGTTTGGAACTAAGATAGTAATTGGTACAACAGGCTTTAGTACCGAAGAAAAACAAACTATTGAAAAAGCCGCCGAACAAACCGCTATTGTTTTCGCCCCTAATATGAGTGTCGGTGTTAATGCTACTTTAAAACTTCTTGCTTTAGCCGCTCAATTACTTAATACGGGCTATGATGTAGAAATTTTTGAAGCACATCACCGTCATAAAGTAGATGCCCCGTCAGGGACTGCTCTTATCATGGGAGAAGTCATTGCCAATGAATGGGGAAAAAATCTCAATGATATTGCTGATTGGGCAAGACACGGTCATACAGGCGCTCGCGAAGAAGGTCATATTGGTTTTTCTGTTGTACGTGGGGGAGATATTATTGGTGATCATACCGTAATGTTCTGCGGAACAGGCGAACGCATTGAAATCAGCCACAAATCTTCTAGTCGTTCTACCTATGCACAAGGTAGTTGCCGAGCTGCTTTATTCCTTAAAGATAAAGCCAATGGACTTTTTAGTATGAGTGATGTCATTTCTGCATAGATTACATATCTCTCAAATAACATTTTATCGCTCTATATGACCAAAGAAATAGCCTATCAAATTATCCATTGATTATCCATTGATGGGCTATTTTTTATAAAACTGTATAAACATTATTAATTTACCTACCAATAGAAACTATATAACATACTATAAACCCCATTTAAAGTTAAAGTATCACTACCTTTAAATGTACCTAGTTAAGTTAAATACACAAGTAAAACTACTTAAATTTTTATTACAAGAATAATCAAATAGTAATTAATTTTAACTAAATATTAAAAAGTTACAGTATAATCAATCTACTAAAATAGAATTCAGCTTCCATCTACTATAATCTCAAACCCTATTAAAAGGTTAATGTTATGAAATTTATGAAAGAAAAGAAAATATCAGAAACAGATATTCGTTCACATTTCATCATACCTGCTATTCGTAATGCCAGTTAGAATAAGCACTAGATTAGCGAAGAATTTTCTTTCAAAGTAGATAAAACCTTTTCTGATGGCAAATGGTTGCCAATCCCAAAACTAAAAGATCCACCGGTTTGCGGATATTAGCTGACTTTTGGCAGAAATAACCAGAATTTTGAAAATTAAGCTATGCATAAAATCAGACTAAATTACATCAACGAGATAAAAAATATTCTTTCTGATGCCCGTCAAAAGGCTTATCGAGCAGTCAACTCTTCAATGATCGAAGCTTATTGGAAAATTGGCGAACGCATCGTATTAGAAGAGCAAAATGGTAAAGAGCGAGCAGATTACGGCAAGGAAATATTACAAAATCTTTCAATTGAGTTAACTCAAGCATTTGGCAAAGGATTTAGTTATCGTTCTTTACGTGAGATTCGCCAATTTTATTTAATGTTTTCTGACGTTGAGAAGTGGCGAACACTGTTCGCCAAATTAACTTGGTCTCATTTTCAACGCTGTCTAAAAGTATCAAGTGAAGAAGCACGCCGATTTTATCTTATCGAATCAGCAGAAAATATGTGGTCTGTTCGCACTTTAGATCGCCATATTTCAACGCTTTACTACGATAGGCTGATCCATAGCAAAAATAAATCCCCCGTTATTACCGAAATGCGAGAAAAAACAACCTCATTACAAACACAAGATTTTATAAAAAATCCAACGGTGCTTGAGTTTTTAAACTTACCCACAAACCTCTCTTACGCAGAAGCGGAATTAGAGAAATCCCTCATTGATAATTTACAAAAATTTATGCTTGAACTCGGCAAAGGCTTTGCTTTTGTTGCTCGTCAAGAACATATCCGAACAGAAACTAGCGATTTCTTTATTGATCTGGTGTTTTATAACTATATTTTAAAATGCTTTGTAATTGTTGAACTCAAAACAGAAAAATTAACACATCAAGATATTGGGCAACTGGACATGTACGTTCGTATGTATGACGACTTGAAAAAGCTACCTAATGACAACCCAACGATTGGTTTATTACTCTGTACAGAAACGGATTCCGTCGTCGCAAAATATTCTGTGTTACGAGATAACCCACAACTTTTCACTAGTAAATATGTGCATTATTTACCAACAGAAGAAGAATTAATACAGGAAATTGAGCAACAAAAGCGGTATTTGGAAGAATTAAAATGAAAACACAGCTATTAAAAAGCACCATTTTACAATTAGCAGTCCAGCGCAAATTTATTCCGCAAAATCCAAATGATGTGCCAACAAGTATATTGCCTGAAAAAATCCAAATTGAAAAACTAAATTAATTATTGAAGGAAAAATAAAAAAATCCTAAAAAACTTCTACTATAGTTTCTATTCAAAGACAAGCTATTAATAGTATTAACAAATACTCTCATCGTATGTTAGACACCAGCCATCCTATCTCAATGCACCTTTTTATCTGGATTTAATTCATCAGGGATAGGTAAAATATCCACTCCCTCATCTAATAACTGTTCTCTTTCATCGTGTGTTACTTGTCCTCGGATAGAACGCTGTTCAGCTTCACCTTTGTGCATTTTTAAGGCTTCTTCTGCAAACTTACCCCCAACATCTTCAGCCTGTCCAATAACTTTCTTTAGTTCTTGCATAATAAAGGTTTTTATTTGCTCTGGGCTAACTGTTTTTTGAGTAGATACGGTAGCTGCACCACTTTTATTTACATAAGGGGCTGATAATGCCTTTTGTACCTGTGTTGTACCACAAAAAGGACAATCAATTAAACCGTTTTTAGCTTGTTGCTCTAAGGCTTCTACCGAAGGAAACCACCCTTCAAACGTATGCTGATGTTCACAGACCAAATTAAATACTTTTAATCCCATTATGCTTTATTGCCTTTTATCAAGTAGGGCTACCCTTTCCTGACAAAATCATGTCTTTATTCAATTATAACCATCCTGATTTTTTGAATTTCCAATAAAGGAAACCACAAATCCCTGCCATTACCCCCAGTGATAAGGGATAACCAAAGACCCATTTTAATTCAGGCATATGCTCAAAGTTCATACCATAAATACCTGCTATCGCTGTTGGAACGGCTAAAATCGCTGCCCACGCCGCGAGCTTTTTGGTAATATCGGTTTGTTGAGACTGACCAATCATTAAACTTGCTTCAAACGCAAAAGCCAATGCCTCATGCAAAGAATGAATTTGCTCATCAATACGAGCAATACGATCTGACACAATCGTAAAGTAAGACCGTGAATCTGGCTCAATAATCGTACTTTTCATTACCGCAATTTTACGACAAATTTCTACCATAGGAGTAATTGACGTACGGATGCGTAATAGATCCCTTCTTTGTTTATAAAGTTTACGAATATCCGTTTCTCTAAACCCCCTTAACATCATCTTTTGTTCAACTTGATTAACCTCTGTTTCTAAACGTGATGCTAAGGCGGAGAAACTATCCACAAATACATCTAGTATTTCAGCTACCACAAAGTCAGACCCCCTAGCAATCAGCTCTGGGCTTGATTCTAGCCGTTCTCGTAAGGAAGAATTTGTCATTGCACCGCCACGGCGAACAGTGAGTACAAATCCTACGCCAAAAATCATCTGCATTTCACCAAATACTAATTTTTTATTTTGCTTTGTAATCGTTACGGCAACAAGCTGAATATAATTACCATAATCAATCACTTTTGGCTTTTTGTGTGACATCAGAATTTCTTCTAAAGCTGCCCCTTCACCAATCGATAAGTCCTTACACACTTTGATAAGTTCTTCATCACTTGGATCTTTAAGCCCTACCCATAATAGACGCGCAGAATCCCTTTTATAGCCTGATAATCTATTTAAAGGTATAGATTCTCGCTTTTTACCATGAACATACTCTACAGAAGCAATTAAACCAGAACTCGGCATAACCCCTGATACAGCGGATGAAGACATTGATTGTTGGGTCATCCTTTCATCACGTGTATTTTCTTTATCTTCCTCTGTGATAAAAATAGAATCAAGATCACCGCCTAAGCGTTCACCCTCTTGATCAATAATACAGTCTAGCTCTTCTGAACCATGTTCTTCGGTAAATTGTTCAACTGCCTGCTGTAATTGTTCATGGGCTTGTTCTAACTCATATTCTGCCTCTTGTATTCGCTCTTGCGCTGCCTGCATTTCTTTTAATCGTTCTAATTTATCACGCTCTACATCATCATGTGTGCTATGCATAAATCTCTCCTTTCTCTACAGTACGCATCAGTCTGATGCTAGTCATACCTTTAATCGCTATAAACTGGTACAGCATGAGTGTATAACTCGCCACCCAAATTATACCAATACTTAGAAATACTCTGCAATTTATAAGGGGTAATTAAAAAGATGCTATGAGATGGTATTTCCTATTGACAAGCAATATGAATATATGCCTTAACCGTATAAAAATAGAAAATAAATAAGGTTGTATTTTCTTATGCGTTATAAATTATCAAAAATAATAAACAATTGATTTTTATGTACTTTTTGATGTCATAAAACTGTAATTCAATAACTTATCCCATGATTTTTTGGATAAGTTATTCTATGTATGGTGTGTAAAAATCACTCACCCTTTTAAGGATATCGTTAGCAAATTGATTTATAAGCTTTTTTATATATCATACACGCTTAATTCAAAAACTTATTCAATTATTTTGGGGATAAATCATTTTAAGTATAAAGATAACTATCGCTCAAATTTTTAACAGTAAATTTAGCTAATTGATTTATAAGTATTTTTATAAACCATACACCCCTAATCCAAATAGTTATCCCATTATTTTTGGGATAACATAATTTAGTAACGAGCAGAAACTTCTCAACTTATTTAATATATTGATTTAAAAGTATTTTAATCTGTCATAAAACTGTAATTCAAATACTTATCCCATGATTTTTTGGATAACTTTATCTTGTTTTATTGGAAATTATTCAGTGTGAGTGTAGAGTAAAATAAGCGGTCTATTGATATATTTTTAGGGGCTGTATTAGATTAGCAGTTGTGTTAGTCTATAAAAATGAAGATAAGTCATTGTAAATTAAAGAAATCTGTACAAAGAAAATTACTTGAGTTTTTTGTACTAGAAGTAACTGCTCGATCAGCAGCCGATATACTAGGTATTAATCCTAATTCAGCTGCACTCTTTTATCGTAAAATTAGAGAGGTCATTAATTATTATTTAACCTTAGAAGCGGATGAAATTTTTGAAGGTGCAATAGAACTTGATGAGAGTTATTTTGGTGGTAAACGAAAGGGGAAACGAGGGCGAGGGGCAGCAGGTAAAGTAGCGGTATTTGGGATATTGAAAAGGCAAGGTAAGGTTTTTACGCTTATCGTACAGGACACGAAAAGTAAGACCTTACTACCTGTTATTAAAAGGAAAATCAAACCAGATAGCTGGGTTTATACCGATACATACCCCAGTTATAATACCCTTGATGTGAATGGATTTCATCATCAACGGATTAATCATACTAAGCAGTTTGCTATAAGACAAAACCATATTAATGGTATAGAAAACTTCTGGAGTCAAGCAAAAAGAGTGCTTCGTAAGTATAATGGAATAGACCGAAAATACTTTGCTTTATTCCTGAAAGAATGTGAGTTTCGGTTTAACTTTGGAACACCAAAAGAGCAGTTAAAAATGCTGAGAAAATGGTGTAAAATTTAGGGCTAATCTAATACAGCCCCTATTTTTATGGTGGGTTATTTGAGGTAGAGACGTTTATAGAGAATAAGTAAAGATTAATGATGATGTTGTTTTCTAGTAAACTTAATGCTTATAATTCTCTAAACAATTAAAAAGGTCTTGTATAAATAAAAGGCTTTTGCTATAATCACTTTTTCAACGGAAACGTGGCCGAGAGGCTGAAGGCACTTCCCTGCTAAGGAAGCATACGGGCTTAAACCTGTATCGAGGGTTCGAATCCCTCCGTTTCCGCCAGAATATTTTAAATGATGAAGCCTCCAATAAGGAGGCTTTTTCTATTTCTGCTTTCTTTACCCTTAAAATACCTAGCTATATAATAACTATATTAATAATTAGGTATTCTCTTTTTATAAAAAAGCACTAATCACTTATGCAAATGGCTGTAATTCGGGATTAATCGGTGTTTCAGCAATATTATTCACATAATTACAGAGTGTTGCCAAACTCACCCCTAAAATCACATCAATCGCATTTTGTTGTGTATAGCCAGCATCAAAAAATTGTTGTAATTGGCTTGGATTTAATTTTGCTTTCTGTAAAATCACCGTTAATGTAAAACGTGCCAAAGTATCCAGTTTAGAATCGCTTTCAATCCTAGCCGTATTACGGATTTGATCCACTAATTCTTGTGGCATTTTAAGTAATTTAAGGGCAATTTTAGTATGTCCTGCTACACAAAAACCACAACCATTCACAACAGCAGCTATAATTTGTACCACTTCTCTTTCTTCTGCAGTCAGACTATTACGTCCATTGATTTCCCCTACTGTACGATAGGTTTCTAATGCTGTTGGAGCATTCGCCAATACACCGATAAGATTAGGGATAAAACCATTGGCAGACTGAACGGCTTGTAATACAGGCTTAGCTGCCTCTGGTGCAGATTCAATGGTATGAATAGGGAATGTTGACATCATAAACTCCTTTTATATACTGTATAAATAGCAGTCATCATACCGATTTATCAATAAAGATAAAAATAAATAAATTTTTATTTTATATAACTATTAGTTATATTGATAATTTTTATTCTTTTATAAACATAAAAACTAAAAAGAAAGCTAATTTATTAATTTATAAATTAGCTTCTTTTCTATTTACTTATTATCCTAAAAGACGATACTCTGCTTCAATAATTTCCCCTTCTTTTTGCCATTTTTCAAAAGCAAGTTTACGTTCTGCTTTGTCATCATTACTCTCTTGAATAACTTTAAATTGCTCTTGTAGTGCTATATATTGAGGAAATGAGCTAATAAACTTATCATCATTTTTAAGGTCTCCTAACAACATTTCACGTTGCTTCTCTAATACCTTTAATATTTCACTCACTAGATTCTTAAAATCTTGTTCTTGCTGTGCTTTTTTCACTGTATCCACCACTTCCATAAATAAGGAAGCAATTCCTAAAAAAGCATTTATCTTATTAGCTAAATTAATTGCCCCCCATGGTTTAAATTTCAAGTATTTGGCTAAATCAAAGCCAACCATTTTACCACTAGCCACAATACCATTTCTGGCGGCTATAATTTGTTTTCCAGTAAATTGCTGTTGGTTTAAAAAATTTAAACCTTTAGTCATTAACTCTAATCCTACAGAGTTTTCAAAACGCTCTATTTCATAATTAAACTTATGATTAATATTAACTAAAGAATTACTTATACCTTGGCATTGTCGCATAAATTCTGTTTCTATTACTGTATTTAATTCAATACCATCTTTACCAATTTTATCCTCATAAAAAGCATTAAAAGAATACATATCTAATTCGTTAACTCGTCGAATTAAATCTTTAAAATGTCCACTGACAAATTCTATTAGAGAAATACGGACTTGAGTCATACGTGTTTTCATTGATTCTAACTCAATATTTAACTGTTCAGTAACATCAACTAATTTATTAAGCTCTATATCAAAAGCTTCCTGTGTCGCCTTAACAAGTGGTAACTGTTTACCTAAAATATCTTGAATCATACTTTTTTGAGCTTCAAATATCATAGGTGTAATACCACCATTTTGTTGAATGGTTTCGTTTGTTGCTTCTTGCAAGGTACTAATTTTAGATAGTTTCCTAAACTCATCAGGATTCTCTAACCAATACGCTATATCTTCACCAAATGGATTGGCTGAAACACCAACAATCTTAATTTGTGTCTCTTCTTTATCACTCAGATGAATCATACTCTTTAAGCGATCTAGAACATTCTTTTTCTTAATATTAAGATGTTCTCGATAATCCCAATCACTTTCTATATTAGCAACCTCATCAAACTTACTTAATACAAATACAGTTCTAGGGAGTAAATTTAATTCTCTAAACAACCAGTATAAATCTTCCTTATGGCTTTCCTTAATAGGGTTAACCGAATTCATCACATATAAAACTAAATGTGCTTCACTAACATATTTTTTAGTTATTTCTTTATATTTTTCAATTGCTCCCTCACTATTCTGTTGTTCTTTAAAACCAAATAATCCTGGGGTATCTATAAGCTCAATATCGTGATCAACCGTATAAACTTTCACTTCATTTGAAGATTCTTGTTGACTAATATTCATGCTTTGATCCAGTCGCCCTAACCATGCTGCAGCAATAGAAGTTTTACCTTCTGAAAATCCTCCAATTAAAGCCACTTTTAATATCCCACCTTCAACAGAATGTACAGCCGTTTGAAGTTTTTCAAGTAAACCTTTATCTGGTATTAAACCAAACCCTTCTCCTTCTTTAATAAACAAGTTTAATTTTTCCAGCATTTTTTGTGCTTTTTCTTGTTTCTCTTTAAAAGTATCTAAAGTTTTTAAGGTCAAAGACATAATATTCTCCTTAATTATTTCATTAATAAATCAGTTTTGAATTTTGTTGATAATTTTTGCAAATCTTGCTCAGCAGACTGTATAACTTGTAAAGAAGATTTAATGTATCTAAGTGAGATACCTAAGTTATCCAAAATAACTTTTATCTGCTTTTCCATTTCTGCCTTAATTTGATACTGAGTTTCATCTACTTTATCTTTAAGCTGTTCTCTTACACGCTTAATATATTTATCTGCTAGTATTTTTTGTTGATTTTTTTTCACAGAAGAATCAAAGATAGCTCTAATATTTTTCAAAAGCCCCATTCCAGATGCTAATAATGCTGCTACACCACCAATAAAACCAAAAGTCCATCCGACAGGATTAGACAATACAGCAATAATAGCTAGTACACCACCGACACCACTTAAAGCAAAACCTAAAAGATTACTATTATCTCGAGGTAATTCAAAATTAAAACCACCTATCTCTAAAGATAAGTGATTCTGCATTTGAATAATATTATTTAAATATTCATTACTTCGTTTGACGGTCTTAGTAAGACTTTCTTGAAAATTCTGCGTACTCTGTACAATACCTTTATTTAATTGCTGAGAAACCTCTTCTACTCGTTTTTCTAGCTCACGCTCTAATAAAGCTTTAAGCGCATCTTTATCTAAATCTGCATTATTAATTTCAATACGCATAGACTCACTAAATTTTTGTTCAAACTGACGACAAAGTTTATGATTAATATTATTCAGATTAAATAAGAATTCATCAAATTGTGCACGAATAGTCTTTTGAGTATTAGAAACCTCACTCTCTACTTGCTTCTGTATTTCCTTAAAGTGTTGCTTTGTTTTGGATAGCTCTTCAATACCTCTTTCTAAAACATTATTTGCTTTAGTTGCATTGGATTTTTTAATTTTTTGACGATAATCTCCAATAATAGTAGAAGATAATTGCTCTACGAAGTTAGAAAAACCACTTAGCTTTAAGATTTCTTCTGCAGAGAATTTTTCAAGAAAGTGTATTTTCTCTTCCATTTTTCTACTACCTGGAACAATACATTCACTCTGACTTAAGTAAGCTGGTTTAGCACTCAATACAAGGCTATCACGATATTTATCCCCTAGTGCTGTCTTAAGTTGATTATCTAATGCTCGTAAACCTTCTTCTTCTCCCTTTCCAATTAAGGGATTTGTTAACTTACGAACATTAGTAATAGAGTGGTTATAAATTGTCCATACTTCTGTCTGATCGCCTAGATGTTCTTTAATTTTTTCTAATGTTCCCTTTTGACGAGCCTTTTCACCCTCACCTGTTTGTGTAGGACGGGGATCTCTTCTGACATAGAATACCGCATGAGCTTTTTTTACCGCTTCTTCTATTTGCTGACTAACTTCTGCCTCTGCCCCCTCAATCCCAGGAACATCAATTAACTTAAAATCTTTATCATTATATGAGAAATCAAAAGAGGTATTTTCTCTTGTAAAATCAGATCGTCCATCACCAATCAGTTGACCATCTGCATATTGCTCTAGCTTTTTAGCCCGAGCTGATAGTATTTTATGATTATGCTCAGCTTCTTGTTTTTTATTATGTAATGACTTTATCTGCTGCTCATAATTTACTACAGCCTTCTCTTTTTCTGCCTGAATATGACTTAAAGATTGTTCAGCAACAGCTAATGCTTTTATTTCTTTTGGAGGTGAAAACCATGACATAATACGTTGCCAAAGGTTTTGTTGTGCTTTTAGTTGACCCAATAATTCGCGTAAATGATGAATTTCCCTCTCCGCTGCTTTAATATCATCCACATATTCAAGGTCTATTTGCTGTAATGCTGCTTGGACTTGCGTAATCTCCTTTTCACTATCCATAATAATAGCCCTAACCTTATTAAAATCTTCTTGTGTTAGACCATTTTCTTCAGCATAGGCTTTAAATTTCTTTTGTGCTTCTACAATCGTTTTTTCACGAAAGAATAAACGTAAAGCCTCAATTAACGTTGATTTACCCGCATTAGTTTCACCATAAAAAGCAATAGTAAAACGCTTACTCTCACGTAACCTTTTTAATTCATCATATTCTGCCTGAATTTTATCATTGAGTTTACGTAAATTACCTATCGTACCTTTGATTTGTTCTTGAATTTCTTCATCATAGTTTTCTGATAATTTATTAATTACTAAATTAATCTTTTGTTGTAGATCGTCATAAATTGAATCTTCATTTTCCATAAGATAATACTCTCTATAAAATTTACTACGCTTATATCACCATTAGGTTTATCAAACCTAATACTACGATTTCTGTTTTACTCAGATTTTTTTAACAGCATTAATAAGTGCCATTCCTACTTTTACACTATTTCGTATAGCACCTATCACTTGTTCGCTTTTATGTTCTCCCTCAATACACCAATTCACAAAATGTTCACAATTATTAAAAACAACATGATAATTTTTCTCCCCTAAACGACTCTTAGCACGTTGTACAATCATATCGGGGGACATCGCTCCAGTATGATTCTGAATATAACTTTTATTCCCTTGTTCAAATTCTTCTAAGCTCACTTGGCAAACACTCCCCTTTTGTTGATGAACACCATCTGCTAAACCAGAGTAATGAATAACTTGTCCATTTCCTATGTAAATACCATGATGTGTATAAAGTCCCCGTGAACTAATAAGATGGCTACCTATCTCCATAAACCATTATCCCTTTAAGTCCTAATCTTCTTTTTACCGTTTTAGTGATACTAAAATTATTTATATTTCTCACTATTTATTTCAATCTTTAACTTAACTACTAATGTATAACGCATTTTCCTCTCCCTATTGATAGGTATATTGGCAGTATAAACATCACACTGACATGGTTGTGTCGCTCAAATTAACGACTTACGCATAAAAATGAATTTTTGTCGCTTTTTTGCGATAAATATTTTTATCAAAAAATAAGAATATTATTCTCAAGTAAGAATTATAAATAAAATTTATTCTTTTTTAGTAAATTATTCTTTTATAAGAATAAAAAGCCGTTCTTTAGAAATAAAATATAGGGGATATTGTCTGTTTTGGAACTGAATATGACGAAGGCAACAAAACAGGAAATCAGTAAAAAGATTGGTCAATCTATCGCTAAACATCGAAAAGCAATTGGAATGACACAATCTGAGTTAGCAGAGCGTTTAGATTTAAGTTTAGATGCAATGTCACGTCTTGAGCGAGGCAATATCAGCCTATCAGTAGCACGGTTATTAGAATTAGCAGAGATTTTTAGGTGTGATTCAGCAGAATTATTAGAGGAAGCAAGTCACCGCCCTCGTGATTTAGCCCTCCAGATAGAAGGCTTACTAAATCGTCTTGAAGATGTGGATAGAATAAAATTGATGGAGGTAATAGAGCAGCTAGTTTCTATGGTAGAACGCAAATAAGCCTTACACCTCGAGTAGTCATTATTTTCTGTGTAAGACTATATATTTGCTTATTTATAATCCAAAAAATGATTTAACCGAATCCATCACGCCCACTTCTTTCTGATTAAGCGGTGTATAGCATTTAGGGCATTGTGTACCATTATAAAAAGTATCCGTCCCTTCACTATGCTCAATGGGAATCACATCTGATGTAATGATTTGGGAAGACCATTTACACTTAGGACAGACTAATTTATACGGTTTAGGGGGTGGAAATGCCATAATCAATACTCCTTATCGTACTATATCTATTTTTATACTATCCACTAGAATAGCTAAATTATATTACCACAATATTATTCTATGGATAATTAATGCAAATTTGTAGTTTTTAAGCCTTTATATTTAAAGTAGAATACTTTAGATAATCACTTGATCGTATAAAAGGTACTATATTTCGCATTGACTATAAGTAGATTTACTTCTCAAAAAACGATAAATTACCTATTCCTGCTTACGAAACTCACTTGCCAATATCCCAAAATAACGTTTAAATGCCTTACTAAAGTGTGCCTCTGATTGATACCCCACCTCTAAAGCAATTTGCAGGATATTCTTTTGGGTTGTCTTTAAGAGTAATGCCGCTTGTTGTAAACGAATTTGGCTTAGAAATTTACCCGGTGGTATCCCTATTTTTTGGTGAAATACACGGATAAAATTAGCTCTTGACATTGTTGCTAATGCAGCCAGTTTTTGCATATTCCAATCTTCTTGTGGAGCATTTAGCATCTGCCATAATACAGGATACAATCTTTTATCTTGTAAGGATGCTAATAACCCCTGATTTAATAACCCTAGTTGTAAGGCATGACGTAAAATTTGGATAAACAAGACATTAGCCAAGGCATCAATAACCGATTTTGACCCTATTTGCACTTGCTGTGCCTCATTCAAAAATAACTGTAATAAGGGTTGTAAAGGTGAATCATTAAGCGATAAATGCAAGTAAGCAGGTAAAGCATCTATCAGCAATGAAGGTTTTTGATAGTAAAATGTACCACAAAACATTTTTAGATTTGGTGTCCCTTGCCCAATTTTATGTAACTCAAATATGCCCTTTTGTGAAAAATCAACTTGGCTTAGCGAGGGTATTTTGGACTGGCTTGCCATCGTATGAAAAAGATGTTGAGGTAAAAAGAAAATATCCCCTGCTTTTAAATGAAATGACTTATCTCCTAAGGTTAGCCAACACTCCCCTTGTTCAATTAAGTGAAATAGTCCTTTATGCTTATCTATTTGTGGCTGAATCTGCCAACTCCCTTGAAACTCACATTGAATATTAACCTCACCATGAATTTGTGCAAGAGTAATTAATTTATCCAAATAGTCAAACATGAGATTTTAACCCTATAAGTTGAGACGATTTGACAATTATAACAGCGAAATAAGCTTATATAATACACTTATCATCAATTATTTCTACTTCACTTGATTTAGGAGAAAATAATGTTTGCAGATTGGAAAAATGATGTTGCCCATGTTAAAAAATCTTTTGGTAATTTAGGTAAAAAATATCCTAAAATGCTACAGGCTTATGGTGCACTTGGTGCTGCTGCCGCCGAAGGTAATGTACTAGATGCTAAAACTCGCGAATTAATCGCACTTGCTGTTGCTGTTACTACTCGCTGTGAAAGTTGCATTGGTGTACATGCAGAAGAAGCGGTTAAAGCAGGTGCTACTGAAGCAGAAGTATCCGCTGCCTTAGCAACGGCTATTGCACTTAATGCTGGTGCTGCTTATACTTACTCATTACGCGCATTAGAAGCTTATAATGTACAAAAAGGTGAATAGTTTCATCTTTTAAATAGATTCCAATAACTTTGCCCTGTTGTTTATGACACAGGGCTTTTTTATTGGATAGCGTAGGAATTAGGATTATTCAACAAATAGTCCGAAATACTTCTTAAACTTAAAATAGCAATATAATATTTTCAATTATTGGTCAGTAGCTATATAGCCTTGTAATTCAACTTTACTCTTTTATTAGCAAAATTTTTTAGCAAGTAATACCCTATAAATATACTTTAATACATTTATTCTTTTAGCAATGATTTCTCTTTCAATTGTTCTAAAGCAGCTGTTTTAAGTAATGAATTCATCTGCTGAATAGCAAGACGATTTAGAATAGCTAAACGTTCTTCTTGAGAAATTTCCTGTTGTATAAGTAGGGCATTTTGACTTTCTAATCCTGCAAGGACAGTAAGCTGCTCTATAGTAGCATATTCTCGCATATTCCCCTTTAAATCTGGGTTTTCATCTTTCCATTGTTTTGCTGTTTGTCCAAAGAGTGCTTGATTAAGAATATCTGCTTCAGAAGCATAAATAAATTGATGTTGTTTTATATTTAATAATTTAGGGATAAGATGATCTTTAATAGCATCAGTATGTATGCGGTAGTTAGCTTTACTAAGAATACGTTTGACATCCCATTCTACCTTATTCTCCTGTTTTCGTCACTTTTTTCGGGTCACCCATTGAGTTTTGTTTAAAATCAATAGGTTAGGTTAAAATAGAGGGTGATTTAGGGTGACCCAAGATATATTCCATGTTTATTCGAGAGAAGAAAAATAAATCAGGAAGTGTTAGTATTCAAATACTTAGCAAAGAAAATGGACGTAATGTTTTACTTAAAACAATGGGTTCCGCCACAAAGCGTCCAGAAATAGAAGCCCTAAAATTACAAGCCCAACACTACATGGATGAACTCAAACACCAACCCTCCTTACTGATGACAGAGCAAGATGAACAGATTGTAAAAATGATTCAAACACTCAGTAATAGTGATGTCAGTATGGCTGGTCCAGAGCTTATTTTTGGACGTATCTATGATTGGATTGGTTTTAATCAAATCAAAAATGACCTATTTCGTCATCTTGTCTTAGCTCGCCTAACCTTTCCTTTAAGTAAACTGAAAACCGTCAGTTATCTTGAACGTTACCAAGGGGTTCAATTAGAAATTAGTGCTATCTATCGTTTTTTAGATCAATTAGAAGACAAATATAAAGAGCAGTTAGAGCAAATTTCTTTTATGCATACAAAACGTATGTTAGATAATCAAATTCATATTGTGTTCTATGATATGACAACATTACACTTTGAAACGGAAGATGAGGATGATTTACGTCGTACAGGGTTCTCTAAGGTAGGCAAACATACACATCCTCAGATTTATCTGGGGTTGTTGGTGGGTCAGCAGGGTTATCCTATTGCCTATGATATTTATGAGGGTAAAAGCTATGAGGGCAATACGTTAATTCCTTTTATTGAGCGAATACGTCAGAAATTTAATCTGCATAAGCCAGTAGTGGTTGCTGATAGTGGTTTACTATCCAAACACAATCTTATCCACTTAGAAACCCTTGGCTATCCATATATTATTGGTGCAAGAATTAAATCAGAGAATGAACAACTGAAACAGGCTATGCTTGCTTACTATCCCTATAATGATAATCAAATCATTGAATTAGATAAAGAGGGAAAGCGTTTAATAGTGCATTACAGCCATGAGAGAGCCTATCGTGATGCAGATAATCGCCGAAAGGGGCTTGAACGCTTAGAGAAACGTATCCGAACAGGACAATTGACAAAGGGACATCTTAATAAGAGAGGATACAATAAATACTTACGCTTGCAAGGAGAGCTCAGTATAGAGATTGATTATGAAAAATTTATACAAGATAAAAGATGGGATGGATTAAAAGGTTATATAACGAATACAACATTACCCCCTAAAGAATTACTCGCCCATTATGGACAGTTATGGCAAATAGAACGAGCCTTCCGTATTTCAAAAACAGATTTACGGATACATCCTATTTACCACCGTTTAGAACATCGAATTCGTGCTCATATTGCTTTAGTATTTGCTGCCTATAGTATCAGTAAAACATTGGAAACGGTTTTAAAAAAGGAACACTCTACACTCTCGTTAAAACGGGCAAGTGAAATCACACAAACTATGTATCAGGTTGATATTATGCTTCCTGATTTAAAACAAAAGCAAAAAATCCTTTTAGAAATGGATAAAGAACAACAAGAATTGTTGGCTATTTGTCAAAAATATTTTTAGGGTGACCCAATGACGAAGACAGGAATAAATTGATGTTGTTTTATATTTAATAATTTAGGGATAAGATGATCTTTAATAGCATCAGTATGTATGCGGTAGTTAGCTTTACTAAGAATACGTTTGACATCCCATTCTACCTTATTCTCTTTAGCTTCTTTTTGTTTTAAGCGTTGGAATTCTTTAATAAGATAAAGTTTAAACTCAGGGCTTATCCACATTGCAAATTCTAATGCAATATCTTTATGAGCATAAGTACCACCATAACGCCCAGCTTTTGCTTGTAAGCCAATGGCATTTGTTTGAGCAACAAACTCTTTAACACTAATTTTAAAACGATTTAATCCTGATTGATTTTTAATTATGGCGAATTCGCCATAATTAAAATTAGGATTATTAATTTCTTCCCAAATACCGATATATTCAAGTGTATTACGATTTCTTAACCAATCACTAATAAAGAATTCACCATCTTTTGCTTTAAGCATATCAGTAAGATTGATATAATCCTCACCATTTTTTTCTATTACCCGTATTTTTGCCTCTTGTACAACTATCACATCATTTACCATTTCTCACCCCAAAATTACCAACATAAAAGATACATTAAACAACTTATAATACAAGTAGTAATCTAGCTATCTATTTCTATTAAATAATTTATTCTACAAAAATATTGAGTCAGCGTTATTATATAATTACCAATTTACCTTATTTAGCTACTTTATTACATTTTCTATTGGGTTTCACTCGAATCCCTATACTCCTAAACGTATTAGAACTACTTAATTTAATTTTACAAATTAGAATTCATAAAAATAGTATAAAACTTAGGGAAAATCTAATCCAATACCTAAAAAGCACTTTCTTATATAGATAATATTTTGTCAAAAAATAACATTCTTCTGCTATACGTTTTAAAGATAGAAAAAACAATATACAGATTAACGTATATTGAATAGATAAAAGAAATTTTTTGCAACCTACTTAGATAGCTTTTATTAAAAATAAGTAAATAAAAAACAAAAAAAGCACTTAACAATTTTGCTAAGTGCTTAACTCTAAAGGAGATTTTTGGTGGCTCTTCCCCGATTCGAACGGGGGACCTGCGGATTATGATTCCGTCGCTCTAACCGACTGAGCTAAAGAGCCTTCAAGAGTAAAGATGTAATTCTATAGAGAATAGTTAATACTGTCAAGCAAATAATAGAGGTTGTGATAAAAATACAACTATTCAAATTAAAATTACCAACAAATATCACACTATTTTTCTAATAATCGCCACTAACTCTTCTTTCGATAAATCCTCCAATCGCTGTTTTTCTCTGCTTATAGAAGCGGATTTATCCCTAGATAACATACTATTATTCTTGGTAATACATAATTCAGCCATCGTCGATTTATTTTTTAATAATTCATTAAATCGCCTCTTTTCCTCTCTTACCCGCATCCAATCAGACAGTCGATTACTTATCCACCCACCTAATTGAGCGACAACCTCCAACACTTTACTTATCATCATATAAAGTATTAATACGGCAAAGAAAAATATAATTACTTTTAGCATTTACGCTTCTCCCACCAATAGTTATCTTAGCGATTCAGATATTCTCGTAATTTTTGCTCCATTTTTTGCTGCAACTCAACTGGGGATACAATCGTTGCGTGAGGAATCCAATATTGTACAATTGGTACAATTTCCATCTCATTGACATGACGGCATTTAAGTAATAACTCTCCACTTTCCATTTCATCTACTATTTCTTGGTTAGGTAACAAATCACGTCTTAAAAAATAAGGGGCAACATTCGCATTAATTTTAATCAGAATTTCTGACAATTGATTACCATGATAAATACTATCATTTGCCTGTATGTTTTTTAGCAACTCTGGATTATGTTCAAACGTTATAGCTAGGCATGAAATCGCTACCATTTGGGTAAAACAAAATGTTTTTTGTTTATTTTCTTCACGATCAATACCAATAACATACCAAATACCATTACGGTTTAACAAGATATACGGTTCTAGAGTGTAATACTTCCCTTCTTTTTGCCCTACCTTACGATAATTAAATTCAATAAGATGTCGTGTTTCTATCGCTTGGTTAATCAGATTAAAATCATCCAACTTATGTTTAATATCTTCATACGCAAGCCCCTTGACTTGTACACTCTGTATGAGTTGCTGTTGATAAAACTTACGGTCAATTTCAGGTAATAAATCTTGAATACTACAAAACCGAGCAAATTGTTCTATATCTTTCTTATCTAAATGACCTAATCGCATTTTATTAAGTGAATAATATGTCCCTTTTTCATGCCAATCCAAAAAACCTAACCGTTCATTTAAGTCTCGCTGTATGGTACGTTTATCTGTTTTAAATTCATCTGCCAATTCTTGTACATTCAAACGCTGCCCTAAATTAAGACGCTCTAAAATGCAAACCAAACGGAACGCAAGTTTCTCATGTTTAGTACTCATATTTTTAATATCATTCAAGTAAAAAAATAATCATAAACTTATTGTTAAATAGCACTACGATATACAACTATTAAAACAATATCATCCTATTATTAGGCAGAATAATACAAAAAAACAAGAAAAAACATGGTATCAAATATTGATATTAAATATTAAGACCCTACTGCTCTTTTCTACTATCACTACCATCTTGATGGGTAGATTATAATAAAATCACCTACACGGTGGTGTCGTCATATAAAAGATGATGGGAATTCGTAGGGATTATAAGGTTTTAGCTAGACAAGATTTAGCGATTTTTTATGATGCTTACATAACAAAAAAGCCAAGTACATTGACTTGGCTTGAAAATTTTGGAGCGGGAAACGAGTCTCGAACTCGCGACCTCAACCTTGGCAAGGTTGCGCTCTACCAACTGAGCTATTCCCGCATTTATTAGGAGAAACTTTATGGAGCGGGAAACGAGTCTCGAACTCGCGACCTCAACCTTGGCAAGGTTGCGCTCTACCAACTGAGCTATTCCCGCATTAAAGATTAGCATTTTATCTGCTACCCTTTTCTTTGTCAAGTATTTTTATACCTACAGTTAAAAAATGACAACATTAAAAATATTTTCTACTGTATATTCGGCAATACCTGCCCCAAAGAGAGGCAAATAATAGCATTAATTACGTTAATATGTCAAAATTAACATCTTATTTTTCTCTTATATAGATATGTATTCTCTTACGGCTTTAAATACCTTTGGGCTTTCTTCTTATACGGATTATTTCTTTGATTTAACAGAAGAAAACCAATTACCTTCCTTGTTAGCACTTATTTCACAACACACTCAATATTTCATTTTGGGTGGAGGAAGTAATGTTGTATTAAATCAACATTTAAAGACATTAGTTATCCATAATCGGCTAAAAGGTATCTATAAAGAAGATGAAAATGATGATAGCACCCTAATTAAAGCTGCTTCAGGTGAAATTTGGCATGATTTTGTGGGCTATTGTATTCAGCAGGGTTGGTATGGACTAGAAAATCTTGCTTTTATTCCCGGTACAGTAGGCGCAAGTCCTGTACAAAATATTGGTGCTTATGGTAAAGAAGCCAAAGACTATATCCACTGTGTAGAAGCGATCAATCTACACACAGGAAATATTCAACATTTCTCCAAAGAAGACTGTTGTTTTGCCTATCGCGATAGTATTTTTAAGCAATCAGCTCAACATTATCTTATTTTAAGTGTTACCTTTAAATTTTCTAAAAAATGGCAACCTATGCTTAATTATGCAGATTTGTCTCGTTATGAAGGGTTAAATGAACAAAGCTCTGCTAAAGAGATATTTGATGCAGTGATTGCTATTCGTCAAGCAAAATTACCCAATCCCAAACAAATGGGGAATGCAGGTAGTTTTTTTAAAAATCCTATTGTATCGGCAGAAAAATATCAGACTTTAATACATCAATTTCCTCAATTGATTGCCTACCCACAAACGGACGGTTCTTTCAAATTAGCAGCAGGTTGGTTAATCGATCAATGCGGCTGGAAAGGCAAATCATTAGGTAAAGTAGGTGTGCATGATCGCCAAGCCCTTGTACTTGTTAATTACGGTGGTGCAACAGCTGATGATATAAAAACACTTGCCAAAACTATTCAGCAAGATGTCTATACAAAATATGATGTGCATCTTGAGCCTGAACCTATTTTTGTAGAGTAGTATGGTTCATATATTTGATAATATTTTTTAATTGCTCACACTTAACCATCTCTAACAATAAGATATATCACAGAAAAATGTCATCATCCTAAAATAAGTGCTTATCAATCAATTATGTAGTAAAGTGCTTATACCACTTTATACAAACGATTAGGAAAGATTGTTATAAGAAAATACGCATATAACTAAGTCACTATATAAGGGAAAGGATAAGCGATTAAATGATTATTTTTGTTGTTTTTATACACTATTTATCAAAAACACTTGATTAAGTTAGAAATACTATCTATAATTCTATCTTTCTGTGGTGAACGTAGCTCAGTTGGTAGAGTCCCGGATTGTGATTCCGGTTGTCGTGGGTTCGAGCCCCATCGTTCACCCCACTTATTATCTAGTCCGCTTTAAGAGCGGATTTTTTATTGTGTATTGAGTTTATATAGACTACAAATTTTTGAGATAAGCTAATAAATCCTATAATAAAACCTTATCAATACTCAATGCTTATATTAACTTTACGACAATCTAAACACGCATTACTGTATGTCCATAAGCAATCACTTTCTCATCAGCACTCAATAACGTAATCCCTTCAGTTTGTGATTGTGCGATTAGCATACGATCGAATGGATCTTTATGAATATCCAATAAAGTTTCTGTTGCTGTCGCATGATGACTATTGATTATTAATTCATGATATCCATTATCGAGTAATAATCGACGTAGTAATGCTGAATTCACATTAAACTCTGGTTTACCTAGGCTTGTTTTAATAGCAATTTCCCAAATACTCACCGCACTAAAATAAAGGTCATTGGTATCATCATTAATAATATCTCGAGCAACTTGACTTAGTTTTGGACTATTTGTTGCTGCCCATAAAAGAATATGGGTATCTAATAAATATTTCATTTCTCTTTTCCCTCAAATAGTTGATGAATATCCTCCTCAAACAGTTCATCAAAATTATCAGGAATGGCTATTAAAGGCATAAAACCAATGCGGTTTATAGGTTTCTTTTTTTCAGTATAAGGAACGACTTTAACTAAAGGTTTGCCTGATTTTGCAATAACAAATGACTCTCCTTCTGTAGCCGCTGCCACCAATCGAGAAAGATGTGTTTTAGCATCATGAATATTAATTACTTGCATTTTTTCTCCTTTCTATTTACTAAACTTAGTTTAGTAAACTTAGTTTAAAATATCAAGTGATGATACTTATTTTTACGTTAAAAACCAACTACACCTATTTAAAAATAATACCTACCCCCTACTACACCCATAAAAAACGGGCATAAAGCCCGTCTTCTATCACATTATTACGCTTGATTTATTTAGCCTCAGACTTTGCTATCTGCTGAGGAAGTGGTAGGCGGAATTGATGTGATTCTAAGCATAATCGAGCTTGTTTCATTAAATCCGCCTGTAAGCTTGAATATAGATTACTTTGTGTCCATACACGCACCGTAATTACAACGACAGAATCTCGATACTCACTCACATACACACTCGGTTCTGGTGTTTTATTCACAGAAGCGTGTTCCATAACCATTTGCTCTAATACCGCAATCGCCTTATTCAAATCATCACCATAACTCACGGGAACAAGAACATCCAAACGACGTGTTGCATTACGACTAAAATTCGTAATCGTACTTCCCCATACTGTACTATTCGGCATAGTCACTGTTATGCCATCATTTTGAATAATCGTTGTCAAAAATAAACCAATCTCCGCTACATTACCCGTTATACCACTAATCGTTACGCTATCACCTGCTCGGATAGGGCGTAGGGCAATAAGCATAATGCCTGTCGCTATATTTTGTAGTGTTCCTTGTAATGCCAAACCAATTGCTACACCTGCCGCACCTAATGCTGCAATTAAGGAAGTCGTTTTAATACCAAATTGACTTAATACAACCAGAATCACTAAGACACGAATAACCCACACCACAATAGCCACAAACATGGGAATAGCGGTAGGATCAATTTTTGAAGAGCGTGATGCCATCACACGGATAGATTTACCCAACATATTGGCAATAAACCATCCTATCATTAGCACAAATAGAGCTGAAACAAAATTAATCGTAAAATCTATTAATAATGAGGAATACTTTGTCCAAAAAACAGTCCAATCCATAAAAACTCCAAAAATAAATCTATTTATACGTTTATCTGAATAATTTTATTGTTTAAAACACTGTCATTCATCATCTTATCCAGATAAATGATTAACATCATAACATTTATCCTACAAACACCTTATGCCTAATCATTTATCCCACATAATCCCTTAGAAAAATTGTATTTATCTTATTGATGCATCTATCAACAGTCATCATCAATACCATTATCATAAAAATACCAAAAAAATGAGAAATAGCTTTAATAATTTATCTCCGCTGATTTAGCTAAAAACAGACCGAAGAAATTTATAGCCCTTTTATCCATTTTTCTACATAACAGCTAGCTTAGCACCCAACATCAGCTTATTTTCTGCTTTCTCATCGTAAATACCCAACAAAATATAGTTTAAAGAAAAGTCACCGATTAATCTGGGGTAAAATGAACGTTATCCATTACTAATACGTTTTTCTGGAGAAGCAAGACGGCTTATGTCTGAACAAGATAACAACCCTTACGCGGGTCATACGCCCATGATGCAACAGTACCTACGCCTTAAAGCAGAAGTGGGACATATTTTACTCTTTTATCGCATGGGTGATTTTTATGAAATGTTCTTTGATGATGCGGTAGAAGCAGCACGATTGTTAAATCTAACCCTCACAAAACGAGGAACAACAAACGGCGAACCTATTCCGATGGCAGGAGTCCCTGCGCATGCAATGGAGCAATATTTAGCACGCTTAGTAGCATTGGGTAAATCTGTTGCCATTGGTGAGCAAATAGGTGATCCAGCCACAAGCAAAGGGCCTGTTGAGCGTAAAATTGTACGTATTGTCTCTCCCGGCACGCTGACCGATGATAATCTGCTCCCCTCCCGTTCAGATAAATTACTATTAGCCGTTTATAAACCTATCAAGGGGCGGCATCTAAAATATGGATTAGCATGGTTAAATTTAGCCAGTGGTGAATTTAGGGTATGTGAAACCGATGATCAGAATATTGAATCAGAGATATTCCGTATTTCTCCTGCCGAAATTATTACAGGTGACTCTTATCCATTTGAAACCACCTCAACGGCAGCCATGAGTAAAACAGCAGACTGGCATTTTGATTTTAAAGATGCTCAACATCAACTCTGTCAGTTTTTCCAGATAGACTCATTAGCCGCTTTTGGTATTGAAGAACTCCCTAATGCTATTTGTGCGGCTGGTGCTTTATTACGCTATGTACAACGCACCCAAAATCAGTCACTTACCCATATTCAACACATTGTCCAAGATCATAGTAATGAATATATTATTTTAGATCCCGTTAGCCGTAAGAATTTAGAAATTACCGAAACATTAAGCGGTGAAAGCTCCCCTACTTTATTTTCACTCTTAGACCATTGCCAAACACCAATGGGAAGCCGTTTGCTAAGAAAATGGCTTCATCACCCTTTACGCGATAATAAAGAAGTCCAGCAGCGCCACCATTATGTACAAACTTTTTTAAGTCCAATACAGCTCAATGCTAAAACAGCTTTAGATACTGTCCGACAACAACTCACTATCTTTCCTGATATTGAAAGGATTAGTACACGCATTGCCCTACTCTCTGTCAAACCGCGTGAATTAGCTAGCTTACGTGATGCACTTCATTTTTTGCCAACTTTAGCAAATTATCTAACGGATAACCTCAATCTTTCAGCAGAAGACCCTTTAATTACGGCACTGTATCAACAAGAAGCTATTTATCCACTACTCTCCCAAACCTTAATGACAGAGCCTGCAACTAGCGTAAGAGATGGTGGAGTCATTGCACAAGGCTTTGATGAAGAACTGGACGAATTACGAACACTTGCTTCTGATAATGGTGCTTTTTTAATGACACTAGAAGCCCGAGAAAAAGAAGCAACAGGGATTCCAAGTTTACGTGTGGAATATAATCGTGTACATGGTTTCTACATTGAAGTGACCAAAACACATATTGATAAAGTCCCTGAGCATTACCGCCGCCGCCAAACCCTTAAAAATACCGAACGGTATATTACCCCAGAGCTTAAAACATGGGAAGATAAGGTTTTATCCGCACAAGAACGCTCACTTTCTCGAGAAAAACTACTTTACGATACCCTTTTACAGCACTTGCAACAATGGGTTATCCCCCTACAAAATCTCGCCAAAACACTGGCTCATATTGATGTTTATGCTAGCCTAGCACACCATGCACAAGTCAATGAATGGGTACAACCCCAATTAGTGGAAACTGCTACTATCCATATCGAACAGGGACGACACCCTGTTGTTGAACATAGTATCGAACGGTTTACCCCTAATAGTTGCTTCATGGACGAACATAAACGTATGCTACTTATTACAGGGCCTAATATGGGTGGTAAATCAACCTATATGCGTCAAGTCGCACTGATTGTCTTACTCGCAAGAATGGGTAGCTTTGTTCCTGCACAACACGCTATTATTGGAACAATTGACCGTATTTTTACCCGCATTGGTGCGGCTGACGATTTAGCAGGAGGTCGTTCTACCTTTATGATGGAAATGATTGAAGCAGCTAATATTCTGACTAATAGCTCTTCTCATAGCCTAGTCCTTATGGATGAGATTGGACGAGGTACATCTACCTATGATGGACTTGCCTTAGCATGGGCAATTGCTTGCCGTTTACTCACCCATAATAAAGCATTAACACTTTTTGCTACCCATTATTTTGAAATTACTCGCCTACCAACTCAATTAGAGGGGGTCTATAACGTCCATTTAGCCGCTACTGAAACCAGTACAGGGATAGCTTTTCTACATGAAGTACAAGAAGGCCCTGCTAGCCGTAGTTATGGTATCCAAGTCGCCCAAAAGGCTGGTATCCCTATGGCAGTTATTCGACAGGCGAAAAAAGAGTTAGAACGCTTAGAAAAAGGGGCAGATATTTCACCTCAATTAGACTTATTTGCCCAAACCCATCAACAAGACCAAGAAGAAAACGATAACTATCAAGAACTACAATATATTAAGCAGGCAATCAATGAACTTGACCCTGATAATATGAGTCCCAGAGATGCACTTGATGCCTTATACAAATTACGTAATCTTTTTGGAAACAATACATAACGGAGTTACTATGAGTATTTCTTTACAACAACCCATTGATTTATTAGGTCAGATCAGTCCCGAAAAGTTTATGAAAGAGTATTGGCAGCGTAAGCCACTCTTAATTCGTCAAGCGATTAAAAACTTTACCTTACCAATTTCTATTGCTGATTTAAAAAATCTTGCTAAACGAGAAGATGTTGAGTCCCGTTTTATCACCCGTTATGAGGGCGAATGGAAACTTAAAAAAGGGCCTATTGCTCGAACACCTAGTATGAAACAAAACGATTGGACATTATTAGTACAAAGCGTTGATCTTCACCATGATACCGTATCTGAAATGGCACAACAATTTCGCTTTATCCCTGATGCCCGATTTGATGATGTGATGATTAGTCTTGCAGCAAAAGGTGGTGGTGTAGGGCCTCATTTTGACACCTATGATGTCTTTCTTTTACAAGGTCATGGTCAGCGCCGTTGGCGGATTAGTCAGCAAAAAGACCAAACCCTTATTCCGGGGCTTCCTTGCCGTATCCTAGAAAATTTCCAAGTTGAGCAAGAGTGGGTGCTTGAACCAGGTGATATGCTCTATCTACCGCCACACTGTGCGCATGACGGGATTGCCGAAACACCTGATTGTGTGACAATTTCGTTTGGATTTAGAACTTTATCAATGGCTAATATGGTAAGAGGTATTTTGGAAACCGCTGCCGATCAAGTCAGCATTAACTCTGGTTTAGGCAGTGGTGTATATTCTGAACCTGCCATTAAGGGATTTAACATCAATGGTTACTATCATGATAAAGGAGCGCCTGCTACTAGCCACCCAGCAGAACTTCCCGAACAAATGATCACCAAAGCGCTTCAAGCCGCACAAAAAGTACAACTCAATGAAGCACTTGCAACACGCTTTCTAGGTTGCTGGTTAACCGAGCCTAATCTACTCAGCCAATTTGAATTTGCGGAAGAAGAAATCAATATTGAAGACTTACCAGAGAACACACTGATTAAAACCGATCGCAAAACTCGCCTACTCTACCGTCAGAAGCAATTATTTATTAATGGTGAGGCGGTTTCTATCCCTTTAAATCCACTTCTTAAAAAACTTGCTGATAACCGTGTTATTACAGCAGGAGAAGCAACGAAAAAAAGCGATGAAGCCACCTTTGAATTACTACACCGTTGGATTGATGATGGTTGGTTAGTAATTGCCTCATAGTCATTTTCAATCAGCACACCGTATAGGGATATCTCTATAAATTTATCTTACGATAAAATATATTGTGTCCCTATTCACTACGAATAGGATACAATCTTATCTTGTAATACATAGTATTTATACTATAAATACGTCTTTTATTTAATAAGGAATTTATACATGGCAACTCCTCAAAGCGGTATTATCCCTGATCATACTAAATCAGGTATCTTTATTGAAGCAGATTTTCAAACAAAAGACTTAGATACTATTAAACAAGCCTGTATCCAAAGCCTAAAAGCGCTTCATGATTTACAACAACAATATCCCGAAGCAGTGCTAGGATTAACGATTGCTTTTGGTGATCAAGCATGGAAAGCCTTTAACCATCCAGAAGAAGGGAAAGAACTAAAACCTTTCCGCCCACTAGGAAATGGCTTAGCTCCTGCCACACAACATGATTTACTGATTCATATTCAATCTATGCGACAAGATGTTAGCTTTGCACTAGCACTTGATGTCATTGAAATTTTTGGCGATCGCATTACTGTTGCTGATGAAACACATGGTTTCCGTTGGGTAGAAGAAAGAGGACTGGACGGATTTATTGATGGGACAGAAAACCCACAAGGTGAAGAAAAAATCACCCAAGTAGGTATTATCGACCAAGACCAAGTAGATGCTGGCGGAAGTTATGTATTAATCCAAAAATACCTACATGACCTCAAAAAATGGAATAATATTCCTATCCAAAACCAAGAAGCAAGCGTAGGACGTAGCAAAAAAGAGAATATCGAATTTGCCAAAGAAGTTCGTTTACCTAGCTCACACCTTGGTCGTGTCAATATTAAAGAAGACGGTAAAGGTTTAAAAATTGTTCGCCGAAGTCTCCCTTTTGGTACAGCCTCTGGTGAACATGGGCTACTCTTCTGCGCTTACTGCGCCCGTTTATACAATATTGAAGCACAATTACTCAATATGTTTGGTGAGACAGATGGCAAAGTAGATTTACTTCTCACCCACCTCTCGCAAGCCATTTCAGGTGCCTATTACTTTGCCCCTAGTCTTGAACGCTTACAGAACCTCTAAAAAAGAAAAATACCTTATCAATATTATGTTGATAAGGTATTTTTTAGATTATTTTATATAGAACATAAGGGCTACAGTAGATTAGCCCTTAGTAAAAGCCCCTTACTACTCATCTAATACTCACCTATTTTGGGTCAATATCAAAAGAACAGCTCATGCCCCATCTTATAAATGGCATACAAAGCAACCAGTAATAGTATTATCCCTGATGATTTACTGATTATATTTACCATTCTTTCATTATTAATTTTTGAGAAGAAAAAAGAATATCCCAAAAGAATGGCATAATCCATAACTACCCAAACGACAACAAGAACTATCATGGATATCGTCTGATTAGCCGTATAAATATCTAAAAAGGTTGGGAAAAAAGCAATAAAAAATAAAATATCTTTAGGATTAGAGATACCTATAAGAAAACCATCTCTAAAATGCTTTTTTGTTACCTTATTTTCATTTTCTTTAATGGTTTCTTGGAGATTAACCTTATCTTTAATCACACCAATAGAAAAGTATAATAGATAAAAAGCCCCTACAAAGGCTAACCATGTTAAGGCTTGTTCATTAATAGAGAAAACCCCTCGCATAATTGCAAAGGATAATAAGATTAATATTAAAGAAGCTGTATTTGTCCCTATAACTGTCCGCAGCCCTGCCCCAAAACCATCTTTGATACTAGCACTTACCACCAGCACAGTCACTGGACCCGGTGTTCCCAAAAACAATACAATAGATAAAATATAGGTTATTAGTAAAGTATCATCAAACATTATTTTCCTCCTTAATGTTGATTTTAATAAATATATATTTAATTTTACAAATTGAAGAAAATAAAATGAATTTACTTAATAAAAAAAGACTCTTGAATTACTTCAAGAGCCTTATAAATCCTTGGAGGCGCGGAGCGGAGTCGAACCGCTCTAGACGGATTTGCAATCCGCTGCATAACCGCTTTGCTACCGCGCCACTATCTAATTTATGCAACTAGATAAGCGTTAGATAATAACATGATTTCCAATTTTTAGCTAGTTTTTTAGCATAAAAAGCGATTTTTATTGTTGTAAAAAAGGCTATTTGGTAAGATAGTTTATTATTCTACACACGATAAATCATTATCACTTTCCCTATTTTTTATATACTATTTTTATCATGAGCTATTGTGATTTTGCCAATGCCCTACCTGATGATACCGACAATCCTAATAAACACTATCATGACCATCTATACGGTTTTCCAGTAGAAAATGATAATGCTCTATTTGGACGTTTATTATTAGAAATTAATCAAGCTGGGTTAAGCTGGACAACTATTCTCAAAAAAGAAAAAGCATTTTTCCACGCTTATGCTGAATATGATATAAAAAAAGTAGCTAATTTTTCTCAAGAAGATATTAATCGTTTATTAAATGATACTGGGATTATCCGTAATCGGTTAAAAATTCAGGCTGCTATTTTTAATGCTCAACAAATTCTTCTTTTACAAAAAGAATTTGGCTCATTTAAAGCATGGTTAGATACTCATCATCCTCTACAGCTACCAGAATGGGTGAAATTATTTAAAAAACATTTCAAATTTGTAGGAGGTGAAATTGTGAATGAGTTTTTGATGAGTACAGGCTATTTAGAAGGCGCTCATACACCTGATTGTCCTCAATATCAAAAAGTTATCAACTGCTCACCACCCTGGTTAAACCAAGATAGTGTATAAATATCTATACCAATAGGATAAATCACTGTCCTTAGGTTGTAATAATCATACCCTAAAGTACCGTAAATAATACTGTTTTAACCACCATTAAGCCTAAAATAGCCATGGAGAATAACTATAGTAAATGATCATCGCTTACCAAACGAGAAACTTATATCTTCCTTCACTATTTATCATTAATCTAGTTATCATTAATAATATTCATTTAATCAAATAAACACCGTATTTTTATACATAATCTAGGTTAAAATAAGGATATATTACATAATCAAGAGACAAAGCAGTTAAGGAGAAAAGCAGATGAGTTTATATGGCAGTTATATATCAACTCCTCTAGGAGAGATGTTAGCCGTCTCTCACGATAAGGGAATTTGTTTATTAAACTTTACAGATAATCCTTTACTCAACAGAGAAATACAAATAATAGAACAATATTTAAAAACCTCTATTCAGTACTGTAACCACTCCCACCTCTTACATTTACAACAAGAGCTACAAGATTATTTTAACGGGCAGTTGCAACAGTTTACTACCCCTCTTTTATTTGTAGGGACACCTTTTCAACAGCAAGTATGGCAAGCTCTTTTACAAGTACCTTATGGGCAAACCACTTACTATCAAGCACTGGCTGAATCCCTACAAAATCCTAAAGCCATTCGAGCAGTCGCTATGGGAAATGCACGCAACCATATTCTGATCTTAATCCCCTGCCATCGTGTTATTGGGAAGAATGGTCATCTTGTAGGGTATAGTGCTGGGATAGGTAAAAAAGAGGCGCTACTCACACTAGAAAAGTATCATCATTCTTTCTAACGTACTGTACGCATTTGAAAAATTTAAATCTCTATTTTATGTGAATGGACTAGCTAGATTTCCTTTTACAGGGTAAACTTAGTAGGTGGGATATTTAGTTAATCACTGGATATTTATACATTTCTGATCATCTATAAAAGATAACAGTGATGTACTATCAATAAGGAAAAATAATGAAATCAATTGGTAAAATTCTATTACTACTTTTTTTTGTGGGCTTTATCGTAATAGGAATCTGGAAAGTAGTGGACTTAACCTTATTTGGGGAGAGTGATATGAATTCAAATGATCCCGTTACTATCAATTCCCCTATTGTTATGAGCCTACCTCATCAGGAAGACCCTCGAAGTATTTCAGCGGAAGAAGCTTTTTCTAATACAACCAGTGATACTGTAGTTAGTCAGACGTTAAGTTGCCAAGAAGTCTATACACTTATTGAGCAATTCTATACATTACGTATGAATGATAGTGATATAGAAATGGCATTAGCCATTATTCAACAAAACGAAAATATGCCTGATCAGGACGTTACCTCTTTTGAGCATTTTGTTAAAACATTATGGGATACCCCTAAAAATGAGATAAAACCGCTCAAAGAAGTAGAAGCCTCTATCAATGATTTATGCAAAAAGGCTAATTAGTTTATATTTCAATAAATAATACTAAAAAGATAAGTCATATGGAAGTACCGCATAGACTTATCTCTGAGTAACTATATTGTCCTATTCTCAAAAACAAAAACCTCATCTTATCACGAGGTTTTTTAGTTTGTTTAAATATAAAAAGTACACTATTTTAATAAAAAGTAAGATATACAATATGATACTTTTTCAATATATCCTTTAACGATATAAACTTTTTATAATTGCTGTTTTATTATCTTTGCAAAACGTTCTGCTGCACCATCCACCTTATCTAAATACAAGGCAGGTTCAATCAGTTCTAATTCATTTAATAAAAATGTATCCCCTATAATCGTACCATCGACTCGTGCATAAACAGGCATTTGTGGTAGTTTATGTAGTATCGATTGCGCATACTGGATAATTTTATCCTCAACCTCACGTACAGAAATCTCTACTTTATACTGAGAATTAGCTCGCCATTCATTAGGAGCAGGCTGACGGCGAATAGCATGACTAAATTCACCCTTAAAAAAGATTAAGCTTGTTTCTCCATTACTTGCTACCTCAGCAATAAAGGGTTGCACAATAATATCATCACCATAAACAGTTAAATCAGGTAAAGGTTCACCTACTTTTATTTTGGTTACGGCATGACCACTCTGCCCTACAGCTGGTTTAAGCACCACTTCTTTTCCTAAAAGAGATAAATTTGTTTGCTGTAAAATTTCAGATGAGTAGCGTTGTGTAGGGATAACAGATACCCCCCAATCTTGCAAATCACATAAATAACTTTTATGACTATTCCATCGCATTAATGGCGCTGGATTTATAAACTGTGTCGTATGCTGTTCAATCCATTGTAAAAATTCCGGATAAAATTTTGTATAATCCCATGCTGCTAGAGGCAAAATCTTACCATTATGAGGGGATTGTTGCCAAGGTGTAAAGACAACATCAATACCCAGCTGATCTAGTTGCTTAGCCAAAGGTAATAAGCTAATCGGAGCATCTGGATACGTTAAACAAGTAGAAATATAAAGCATTGTTCTATCGTGATAACTCAAATAATACTAAAAGTTGTAGAGACAAAGAGAGAATAATAGATAGTTTATTCAATACCTATATTTTAATAATAACGGTATATTCTCTCTGTCATACTATATAAACCCTTACTTCACTTCAGAAAAATACTTTTCTAAGCGACCTTTATTGGTTTGTGCTCTCTTTTCCAAGTCTTCAACCATCTTAGCCGCTTGCTCACGGTTGGTCATATTATCACCTACTTGTATAATACCGTTCATATTCATCATACGATGTGGTGGGCAAGTATAGACATAGATACCCTCTTTATCTAAAGTGATAGTAAATTCTTCATCTTCTTCAGATATAAATTTTTCTGCCCCCTCTGGTACAGTTCTACTTTGTACAAAATGCCCTTGATTAGTTGGTTTAAATGTTACCGTATCGCCGGGTTGTACTTTTAAAAACCCCGGTTCAAATACCATTGAACCTTCATCATTGGCATTCAGCATTTTAACCTCATGATGAGCGGCATTCGCCATACTTGTTAAACCTAATAAAGCAATTAATACTAATTTTTTCATCCTATTTCTCCTATTTATCTATTAGCCGATTTACGCTGTGGACGCACCACGGGTAAACCTTGACTACACTGTAAAATTTCTACATTGACACGATATAAACGATTAATGGTTTCCGCCTGTAATACCTGATGCGATATACCAGAGCCTTGTACTTTACCTTCTCCCAATAAAATTAACTGATCTGAAAATTGTGCCGCAAGGCTTAAATCATGTAATACCATAATGGTAATAAGGTGTTGGTGTTTTGTATAATCACAGACTTTTTCTAAAAGATTTAATTGATGGTGCATATCCAAGGCACTGACAGGTTCATCCAATAGTAAAATTTGCGGCTGCCGTAAAAGCACTTGAGCAAACATCACCATTTGTCGCTGCCCTCCGCTAAGGTTTAACACATCACGGTGAGCAAGATATGCAATCCCCAGTTGATCCATAATCCCAGCAGCTTCTGCTAAAAGTGCATCACTCACTCGCATAGTTAAAGCATCCATACGACCAAGCAAAACAACCTCTAGTGCGGTTAAACTTGCATCAACACCACTATCTTGTGGCATATAACCGATGGGTTTACGCCATGTGGTTAGTTTGCTGTTTTCCAATTGCTTATCATGGTAACGAATAGATCCCTCAAAAGGTAATTCACCAAAAATCGTTTTTAATAATGACGATTTACCCGTACCATTTGGCCCCAATATGGTATAAACCTTACCTTGCTCAAAAGTAATATTAATATGTTCAGCAACCGTCAGATCACCTCGTCTTACCGTCAGATTTTGCAAAACTAACATTATTGCCCTCGCTTATTATTGAGAATAATCCAAAAGAAGAATGGAACACCAATAAAAGACGTTACAATACCCACAGGAAATAACTCTCCCGGAATAATCACTTTAGACAACACTGACGATAGAGATAAAAATGCAGCCCCTACCAACATAGATCCCGGCAAGAAGAACCGTTGATCTTCACCTAATAACATACGTGCGACATGAGGTGCAACAAGCCCAATAAAACCAATAACCCCCACAAAGCTAATGGCTGTAGCTGTCATCATTGCCACTAATACGAGAACCTTAATACGCAATACTTGTAAATTAATGCCTAAACTTGCCGCACGATCTTCACCTAGACGTAAAGCCGTTAGTTTCCATAACTCACGCGATAATAAAGCCACACAAATACTGGTCACAATCGTAATAATCCATAGACTGTTCCAATTCGCTTTATTTAAACTACCGAACAACCAGAAAAGAATTTGTTGAGAAATTTCAGGGGCAGAAATAAATTGTACTAAGGAGAGTAATGATTGAAAAATAAATAATAACGCAATCCCGACAAGTACCAGCATCTCTGAATTAAATCGGCGTTTAGAAGCAAATAAAAATAAAATACCTGCCGCTAACATTGTCATTGCAAATGCCCCTAATGGCACGGCTATCCCTACAGGTAAACCAAAACTACCAAAAGCAATTACCAGTGATGCCCCAAAACCAGCTGCCGCCGCTAAACCTAAGGTATAAGGACTTGCCATAGGATTATTTAAGAGTGTCTGAATTTCTGCACCACCTACAGCTAATGTTGCACCAACCACCAAAGCCATTAATGCCATTGGTAAACGTAAATTATGAACTATCGTATTGGTGACATTATCTACCTCTCCTGTACCCAATAAGGCATTCACCACCTCAGAGACAGACAGCATAGCAGGCCCTGTCATTACATCTAAAACAAGGCTAATCACACTAATCACTAAGAAAGATAAAATAACAAACCAGCGTTTACGTTCAAGCTTGCGCTGGTTTGCCACAATATCTGCTATAACAGTATTGTTTTCCATGTTCTATTTAACACTTATTTTGCCTCAGGGAATAAGTAAATTGTCCCCTCTGGTGTAACAGGTAGATAGTTTTTATAGAAATCTACATACGTTTGTTGGGGGTCTAAATCCTTAAACAACTCAGGATAAGCTACCTTAGCAACAAACTGTACAGAAGCACTATCTGATAAGGTACGCGAATTTGCATGATAAGCACCATAGACATGGTTAGCTTTCACAGCAGGTAATTCAGACCAGCCTGCACGTTGCTTGAACCCATCAAGACGGCGCTGAGCCTCTGCTTTATCAATACCAAAGCCCATCACCATACCTTCTTTATTTTTCTTTAACTCAGTTTCTCGACCAGTAATAATAATCGCATCAGGTTTAGCGGCTAGGACTTTCTCTGCGGCTAACACTCCCCATTTACCCACTTCTTCTGGTGCAACATTATCTGCTCCAACCAGACTAATCATTGAACCCCACATACTTGAATAGAATGTGATACCTTGCTCTGCTGGCCCCCCACGACCAAACTCAACATATAGGCGAGGTTTACGTTCTACCTTCGCTACTTTGACGGTTGTTTGGATATGATCAACAATATCTTGGTATTCTTTTGCCATTTTGGCTGCACGCTCTTTTTGACCTGTTAATTCACCAATAATTTCTGTTGAACGCAGATGTTTAGGTAATGTTTGTGCATTGTAATCTAATACCACAATAGGGATACCTGCCTCATTAATCACATCAAGATCTGAACCTAGCGCTTCATATTGCCAATCTGCTAATACCAATAAATCAGGTTTTAAAGCAAGGACTTTTTCAGCCGAGAAAGTTCCCTCTTCCACTTCACCAATATCTTCCAATTGATTGAGTTTTGGGACTGCTTTACTGAATAGTTCCCAGCTAGTAGGCGCCCAAACAGACCAGACTTTTTTAGAAAAACCCACTACATTATCTAGGGCTTTTTCACCACCTACTGCCATATAATCTTGGTAATAAAAACCCAGTACAACACGTTTAGCAGGTAAATCTACGGTTACTTCACGATCTAAAATATCTTTAATTTTGACGGGTTCTGCCTGCGCAAAGCCTGCTGTTAATCCAAGAATAGTAGCAATGGCTAAGGCTGAAAAACGTTTTTGCATAGAAACTCCTTGAGATTAAAAATAGAAACTATTCGCATTAATAAATATAAAAAAATGTTTACTGACATCAATAAACAAGTGAAATAATTGTAGCACCAAACTAAGACGATAAAAATGGTATTATTTTTTTAGATTTTTGGTTTTTATGATATAAATCAATAGATTAAATAAATTTTTTTGAAATGTATTAAAACGTTAGTTTATCAAAATAAACACAACTGATTGTAAAATTAATCATTTGCTTTTTGTAGGTAACCATATAGCATACATAAAGATAAAGCCTTATTTATCGCTTAAAAAATAATTATTTTTATTCTTTTTTAAACCAACTAAAAATTATTTTAATGATTAACTATTTTTTGATTTTTTAAACTATTGTTTCATTGTTTTAGGGGGGATTTGTGTTGATTATTCATGACAGAATACACTAATAGTATTACATATTGAGATAGCGCCACGATTAAAAAGCGTAATTAAAACTTTAATACAGGCATAGCGTAATAGGTATAAATTTATAGATAACCAATATAGGAAACGATAGCTAAAGAGTAGTATTACACTATCTGTTTCCCATTAGGCTATCTTTTATCATATTATTTGGCTGACATATTTAGTTTTCGTAAAATATAAGGGAAAACTACTTGTTGATTAATATCAGCATCTAGCAAACCTGCTTTCACATCACGCCCCATATGAATACCATTTGAGTTAATCCACGCTTCTTTTATCCCTCCCGGCATAGCTAATACATCAAGTAAATCTTGTGTTGGAATCATGCTATCTTTTTGTCCTCCTAAGACCAACATATCCGTTGTCGCTTTTGTCATATAACCCTGCTCTTTCAAAGATTGTTGTTTAAATACTTCAAAAAACTGTTGTTCATTTTTTACATCTCGCAGTAATTCAAACATAGCAGGATAAGCATCATAAAGATACTCATCACCTGCCATTACAGCAGAAAATTGCTCTTTTTCAAAGGTTACATCAAATGGGCCTGAATGCGAAACCACAGCGGTAAAATAATCAGGGTAATTAGCTGCCAATACATTCGCCCAATAACCACCAAAACTACCTCCATACATCACTACACGGGATTTATCAATTTGTGGGTTTTCTAAGGCTTTTTCCAATACAGAAATAATGGATGTCTCAGCACCTTTTTCTAATTTTGCTGGTGATTGTCCTGTTCCCGGCATATCCATTGTCAGTATGGCAACCCCTTGATCGATTAAGCTTGAAAACTGGCTAAATCGTACTTCTTTCCAACCATCTAGACCACCAACAATTAGTAATAATGGTACATTTTTAACATTTTTAGGTAAACCGAGTAAAGCAGGAACTGATTGACCTTGATAGTTACCATTAATTTGTTGAATATGGTAACCACGTGTTTCACTAGCTTGAATTGCTGCATTACGTTCCTTCTCATAAGCAATAGCACGCTGTGTCGAATCTAATGGAGCTGGCCAGCGTGCAAAATAATACAATTTTTGTGCGGTACTATAATCCTTAGCAGCCTGTTGTGCATCTTTCTTTTGTTCTGCTTGCTGAAAATATTTATCACCCTCTTTAATAAAGGCTGTTGCCCACTCATCCCGATTAAGCGAGTGAATATTCGATAAGGCTTGTTTTACATCTTCACTATTCATCGCTAATAAGGGATAAATACTTTTTTCAGCTCGGTATATAACCTCTTTCTTTGTTTCATCTAAACTACGATGAGTTACGATACTATCATCTGCCCTAGCTATCTGGGTCATACAAAACAATAAAGCAGAAGTCATTAAAACAAGTTTCATTTTATTTTTGCTCCTTTATTGATGATCCTACCAATTGATACACAACAGGATTCATTTGTGCATATTGTTGAATTTTATGACGATACTCTACTAGTTTCTCATTAGAGGCAATAGCTTTTAAGGTATCAAAATTGTTATATACTTCAATAGTGCTCACTGTTTTTTTATCCTGTGAGATTAAAGTTTGCTGACTAATAAAACCATTCCATTTCATTTTGACATTTTGCACTAACTCTAACTGTAAATTAGCAACAGTTTCTGGATTTTCACCCTCATTCATCGTAAAGGTATTGATAACCCAAACCATCTGATCAGACGATTGAGCAAATGCTGAAACCGAACTTACTAGACCAAGTGCTATTAAAGTCATTTTTAAAGTATGCTTTAACATTTGTATAATTCCTTTAAATTCAAACTAGTACATATTATTTTAACCTAAAAATTTAATTACGCAACAGATGTAGCGAAAATATAAAAGGATAATGATGAACACAATTACTCTAGGTCGTCCACTTGATGAAACTTTAACAAATACTATTCTGAAAACAGCCTCTGATCTCTTTTTTCAACAAGGTTATGAAGCTGTTACCATGGTCAAAATAGCCGAATTAAGCCATACATCACGTCAAGCTATCTATCGCCGTTGGGAAAATAAGCAAAGTTTATTGATTGATAGTTTGCATCTATTCAGTCCACCCAAGATTACACCTAGAACCGATACTCCAGCAAAGCAACAACTTATTGATTATGTAAATTATGCAATAAGTGTTGTTGAACCCAATCCATTGGCATTTCGCCATTTAGTCTGTGATTTACAGCGAAACTTAACACTACACCAACGGTTTAATGAGCGTTTTATTGTCCCTCGCTCTGAAATCTTGACACAAATTATTAGGTATGGGATTAATTCGGGGGAATTAGAAAGTCACTTAAATATCAAACTGTTAATTAACTGTATTCATGGTACGTTATGGCTCAGAATTTTACGCTGTGAGCCTTTTGATAAACAGTTCGCGATAGATTTGATTGAAATGTTGTTATAAAAGACTAATGCTTGGGAACAGCGGAAGTTAAAAGAAATATCTAAAAAAGTAACTGAAAAAAATAGTAATAATCAATATTCTGAAACTTTAACAAACTCAGCTGAGTTCGGCATTATTAATCAACGAGATTTTTTTGATAAAGATATTTCAAACTCAGCCAATTTAGCTAGTTATTACATTGTTAAAAATGATGATTTTGTATACAACCCGCGTATTTCAAATTTAGCACCTGTAGGACCAATAAAACGTAATAAATTGGGGAGAACAGGAGTAATGTCGCCACTTTACTATGTTTTCCGAGTAATAAATGTAGATCAGAATTTCTTAGAAATTTTCTTTGAAACTTCAATTTGGCATAAATTTATGAAAGAAAATGGGGATAGTGGTGCAAGAGCAGATCGTTTTGCTATCAAGGATTCTCTTTTTATTGAAATGCCAATTGGTATCCCTCAAATCCAAGAACAACAAAAAATCGGGGTATTTCTCACTACACTAGATCGCTACATCACCATTCATCAGCATAAGTGATATAAAGTAAAATTAGATTAAATTCGATAATGATCGCATTACAAGATCAATATCTCGATTTTCTAGCTCTTGAATAATATGCAAATATGTTTTTTGTGTTGTTGTCATATTTGAATGTCCTAACCGTCTGGCAACACTAGCAATAGAAACACCTGCAAATAAGAGTAATGATGCATGAGTATGGCGTAAACCATGCAATGAAATAATCGGAATATTTGCTTTCTTACATCTACGCGTTAGAATATCATTAACAGTAGAGTTAAAAATTTTTTGTTTAACAAAGATAGGTTGATCTTCAGGGCTATCCTTAATCAAATCTGAAAATTGAATAATTGTTTTCCAATCTAATGGAATTTTACGGACTGAAGAGCGATTCTTTGTGGGCATAAACCCCCCTCCCTCTTTATAATTCCATGTTTTATTAATTGATAAGGTTTGATGTGAAAAATCAAAATCATTAGGTGTAATTGCTAATGCTTCAGAGAATCGCATTCCTGTTTTTGCAATCAATAAAATAAACCAATCCCAATTAAGTTCTTTTGTTAAATTTAACTGCTTAATGAGTGTATGTAATTCAAATTGGTTTAAATATTTAGGTTTTTTAACCCTTGCCGGTCTCCCTTTTATAATTGCTTTTCTAGTAGGGTCTCTACTTAGAAGCCCTTCATCAACAGCATCAAGAATTGCTCCTTTTAGCTGATGATGAAAATCCATTGTAGTTTGTCGTTCATGGTAACGCGCATAATCATTAAGTAACTTCTGATAAGTAATACGGTTAAGATCTTTTAATAATAATTTAGGAATTAATCGTTTAAGCCATGCTAATGTGAGTAAGTATTTTGACATCGTGACTTTTCTAATTGCTCCCTCTTTATAAATATGAATCCAATTTGAGTAGTACTGATGGAATAGTTCTTGCTTTGATGTTATCTCATTCATAATGAATTTCCTATAAAAATATATTTCACTTATGCTGATGAATGGTGATGTAGCGATCCAGTGCAGTGAAAAAGTCGCCGATTTTTTGTTGTTCTTCAATAGTCGGACAAAAAAAGGAGTAATTTCTTAATACAGCTAAACCTAAAAATTTTTGAGTATTTCCCGTATTTTTTTGTTGAATATATTGCATAAATAGAGGATTTTTTAAGAGTTGTAATAAAAACTTATTTTGTACACTACCACTATTTTTAATTAATCCAACATTTTTAATAGCAAACCCATCTTGTCTTACTAAAACAGGGTTTCCTATTGTTCCTATTAAACCAAGTAAAATATCTCCAATATCAACTCGTGAGCGCTTATTTATTTCTATATAATCTTTCTCCGAAATATACGAAACATTATCAAAATTCAATTCATTTTCAGATAGATTTTTGGATGTTATTAATGGATAACCTTGGGAATAATAACTTGGGGAGCTATGAGTTCCATCCCGAACATCTTTAACATCCCCCAACTTCCGCTGTTCCCAAGCATTAGTCTTTTTTTCAAAATTACAATAAAATTTCACCGTTTTTGCTATAAAAAAAGAGGCTTTTCGCCTCTTTTTGATTATGTTTTATTATGGAAGTTTAATTCCTAACAGTTTTAGCTGTTCATTGATTTCTTTTTCCAATTGTTTTATCTCTTGCTCATCTTGATTGAGTTGTTTTAGCACTTCATTAACATCAATTTCCTCTTCTTCCTCGAAGGTATCGACATAGCGAGGAATATTAAGGTTATAGTCATTTTCAATTATCTCTTCAATAGAAGCAACATAAGCATATTTTTCAATATTTTGACGGGCTTTATAGGTATCAATAATTTTTTGAACTTGCTCATCAGTTAAACGATTTTGATTTTTACCCTTTTCAAAATTCTGACTAGCATCAATAAACAAAATATCCTTATTTTTACGATTCTTTTTAAAGACTAAAATAGTTGTAGGGATACTTGTACCATAGAATAAATTCGCTGGTAAACCAATCACCGCATCTAAATAATTACCTTGTGCATTGCTTGTATTATCACCAATTAATGCTTTACGGATTTTTCCTTCTGCCGCACCACGGAATAACACCCCATGCGGTAAAACAATTGCCATTGTGCCATGTTCACCTAAGTGGTAAAGACTATGCAGGATAAAAGCGAAATCCGCTTTTGAAGCAGGGGCCAATGCACCAAACGGTTGAAAACGAGCATCTTTTAATTTACGCTCATGGTTATCCCAATTAGCAGAATAAGGAGGGTTTGCTACCACCGCATCAAAACTACACAAAGGTTGATCAATCCCTTTTGCATCCACACCATCGGGCCAATCGCTTTCCAAGGTATCAGCATTGGATAAGGTCATATTTTTATAAGAGATACCATGCATCATTAAATTCATACGTGCAAGGTTATAAGTAGTAGTATTAAGTTCTTGTCCGTAGTATTTAATCGGTTTTGATTTGGGTAATTCATTTCCAACCGTTAATAATAATGAGCCTGATCCCATTGTAGGGTCATAAACAAGGAAGTTATCTTGATTATCCGCCACATCAAGAGTAACTAATTTTGCCAGAATCTTTGAAACTTGGTGAGGCGTATAAAACTCACCGCCTTTTTTACCGGCATTAGCTGCAAATTGTCCGATCAAATATTCATAAATTTCACCTAAAATATCCCGTCCATCATCATCTTTATATTCAATATCATCCACTAATTTGACAATATTTCCTAAAGATTTTGCTCTTTCATTGGTTGAATTGCCTAAGCGAGAATCTCCTAAATTGACATCATTGAAAACACCGCGAAAATCCGCCACTGCATCTTCATTTAAATTAGCATTTTGGTTGAAATTGTCAAACAAGGCTTGATAATCACTTGGCATCACTTCAGCATTGTGAATTTTCTGCATTAATGAATTCCAAGTATCTTTAGGGTTAATGGCATAGCCAAGGCTAGCTGAGATATCTTCTAAATAATCTTGTAGCTCATCTCCTGTCGCTTGCGCTAAATAAGCATCATTAATACTTTGTCCATCTTCAATCTCTACAATATGATTATCAAGTAAATATTGTTCTTGATGTTTTGATAAATAACGATAAAACATGAAGGCAAGAATATAATTTTTATATTCTGACGCATCCATTGTGCCACGAAGCTCATTTGCCATTGCCCAAAGTTTATTGGTGATTGTTTGTACATTGCTCATTTTTGATTCCTTTTATCTAAAAACTTTAAAAACTATAACTATTTATCTCTAAACAAACATCTGTTGTAAGAGAGATTTTTTCAAATTTTGTAAATTTTCCACCTTACGCTGATGAATGGTGATGTAGCGATCTAGTAAGGTGAAGAAGTTGCCGATTTTTTGTTGTTCTTTTAACTCGGGGTAAGAAATATCCATTTCCATTACTCTTGTTTTTGAAATGTTGTAACGAGAAATCCCCTGAGCCAATAATGTGAATTTTTGGCGGATCATCGGACTACGAAGTAAAAAAGCTAAGAAATATAGATCTAATTTTTCTTTCAGCCTATAGCCAAAGCAAAAACTGTTTAAGTATATGTTTTCAGCATTATCAAGCCATACAGAAGACATCCCTACCTCATTTGGTGTTTCTGATGAAGTTGTAAATAATATATCCCCATACTTTACAGAATTTTGTTTAGTGTCAATTTCTATACTATCTACACCGTTTAAATCTGAAATAGGATTATTGAATACGTTTAAATAAGTAATAAATTTTGCATTTCCATGACCAAAATCATCTTTTGTTTTACCTGATAATCCTGTAAAGGTAGTACCTATTTCTCCCAACTTCCGCTGTTCCCAAGCGTCAGTAAATTCAGGAAAACGAAGCTCTGGAAATGTTTGATTACTTTTTGGAAACATTTTTTGCAATAGCGATTTTTTCAATTTTTTCACGTTTTCTAACTTACGCTGATGAATGGTGATGTAGCGATCTAGTAAGGTGAAGAAGTTGCCGATTTTTTGTTGTTCTTTATAAGGAGGAAAAAAACTTTCAAAACTTAACAAGTTTTTTGATGTAATAGAAAAAACTTTTGTTCCTGTTCCTACTTTTTTACAATATTCTTTGAAACTTGAAGAATATAGCAAATAATATAGAAATAAATGATGTGATTTATATGGACGAATTGCAATAGTATGTAAACCAGCTACAATATTTTCCCTTGAAAAACAATTAACTACACAAGGAGAAGCAACTCCATAATAATCTTCTGAAGCATCAGCAACAACAATATCCCCAAAGTTTAAGAATTCTGTATATTCACCAATAATATTAGGCAAAATATTTATATCATCTAAAATATTAGCAATCCCACGATGAATATCCCCATAATGTATATACTTAGTATTTGTTCTTTCTTCTGTTTCTACATTTCTTGATAATGGATATGATTTTATTGAATTAGCCACATCCCCCAACTTCCGCTGTTCCCAAGCGTCAGTAAATTCAGGAAAACGTAACTTCGGTACAAGTTTTTTTACTTTATTCATTTATTTTTCCTTAATAAGGTTAAAAATATAATTAATTTCTAAGAAACTCTCTATTCCAATTTTTTTAAAATCTATGTTATACTTGTTTGCATAAGTGGACTGGGGGTTCCCGGTCGGCGTCATAGCCTTGGTGAGTTGCACCGAGGCTTTTCGCTTTTTCGGCTTCTGGAAAATGTTTTAACCCTTTCTGATCAAATCCATTTCCCACATTCTCACGCCCTCCTTCACAATAAAATTTCTCTCTTAGCAAATCAAATGCTTGATTTAGTTGTTTTGGAAATAAAATATGTTGCCCAATAGGTCTTGCCACCAAATCAGCTAATTGTAACCCTGTTGAGTTTGTACTTTTAGCTATAATCTTAATTAGAAAGGGTAAATTCTTCTTAAATTTATTTTCTCCATCACAAATACGGCGAAACTCAATTTCCAACTCTTTATCTTCTTTTTCACCACAGCTTTCCACAGCGACAAATGTCAGTTTATCTTCTTGCTCTTTTTCACTTACAAACTCATATAAGGTTTCTAAACAATGAGTTAGTGAAAAGTGATAAGGATGAATTTCTTTTTGCTTATTATGTAATTTTTGTTTTTCAATAACACAAGCTGCAAGAACAAAATTATTTTGCTCAATAATATCGGATAATCTCTGAAGAAAATCATCTTTTTCTTCTTTTGACGTAAATATAGTAAAGTCACCTAACTCTTTTCTGATTTCTCTCTCATGTAAAATTGCCAAATCATGACCAAAATAATCAAATTTTAGTTTTTGGATTTCGGGTACAATTTTAGTTCTATAATGTTCTTTGTAGAAAATACAAAATGCAAGAACAAAAACAGGATAGTATTCATCAATAGAGGTCAAGCTATGATCCCCACTTTCATCAACATACACAATAAAATCACTAAAATCTTGTCTTAGCATATCACTCCCCCACAAACTCATCAGCCAATTCATAAATCGCACTACGCAACTGATTACGATATTTCATTTTAGTCAGTTTTCTTATCTCATCATTTTGAGCAAGTGAAGGATAAGTAATACCCGCTTCTTTAATCAAATCTGTTAATTGATCCGCATCATCTAAATCTTTTTGTTGATACTGATGTTTGATAAAGAGCTGACGAAGTTGTGCATTTGTAATAACTTCTGTTAAACCCCATTGCAAACGAAAATCCAAAAATTGTTGTTCTTGGTTAGCTGTATTCGCCTGTTCAACAATAGCCACACCGTCTTTTTTCTCGACATCTTCCAAGGTAAAAAGCCCTTTTATAATAGCCTTAGTCGCACGGTTAATACGTTGTGCAAAACTACGGTCTTCTAAGCCATTAGCAAATTTTTCCAATTCTTTTTCTGTTTCTTTGGCTTGCTCAGTCTCCCCTGCACGAACTTGTTCTAATAATGTAGAAATTAATTCAGTCAAGTAATCGTAATTGACCTCTACATCTTTAACATGGGTCATTTTAAGCTCAATTTGCATGACTGGCACATTACGACTTTTTGCCAAATGAATCTTAAGTTCATTCGTCAGCGTATTAGTCAGCATACTTTCTTCCTCACTGGTCATCCCAAGTTCATGGATTAGTTTATCGGGATTTTCATAGTCAAAACCAATGATCTCACCATTTTCATCTTCAGCAGAATATTGCTTTATTTTGGCAATATTAGCCGTATAGATACGTAATTGCTCGAACATTTCCCATTTTTTTGCTTCGGATGGTGGCAACTGGCTAAAATCATCTGTTATGTTACGAAGATGTTTCACTATCTCTTTTGTTTCAGAGAGCAATTCCTCAAATTGAGGGGCAGTAATATTATCTTTAATATTATTCACTTTACGCTCTTCATCCGATAATTTGGCTGAATCTTTATTTGCGTAAATAGAGAGTGCTTCATTCATTAATTTTTCATTATGGGTAGGCCAGCGATAATTAATAACACGTCCCCATGGTTTTTCTCGCATATCTGCGACACGGTTTGTTCTTGAATAGGCTTGAATTAATCCAGCCCCTTTTAAGGTACGATCAACATAAAGGGTATTTAATTCTGGTGCATCAAATCCTGTCAGTAACTGATCCACTACAATCACTAGATCTAAGAATTGTTTATCTACTGCCGTACGATTCAAACGACTCGTGACATCTTGGGTATAAGCGGAGACATCAGCCATCGTAAAATTCGTACCAAACTCATTGTTATAATGCTCAATTGCTTCAGATAAGCCTTTATTCGTTTCAACCATCGTATCATTATTACTTGTATTTTGGCTAAAGGTAACGGCAACTTTAAGTGTAAACTCCCCCTTTTCTAACCGCTCTTTATTCACTCTTTGGAACTCACGGAAATACATCATTGCCATTGGTGTACTCGCTTTACCACCCCCTACATGGGTCGTCAATAAAGCATTGTATCGTCCACCATTACGTTTATTATCCCAATTTGAACGGTTTTTCCAGTGTTTAAAAATATCCTCTACCACCAATTTGATATGATCCTCATTTTCATCATAAAAACTAGATTCAATACTATCATCCATATCCTCTTGAGTTAAGTTGGCAATTTTTTCAGCAATTTGTTCTTCTGTCCAATCAGGATATTTATGACGATAGAATTTAGGAAGATAATCTTTTTTCATACTTTCTTCACTAATGGTGGTTTCAAAATCCACTTTAAAACCCAACACATTACGATCTGCAATTGCTTCTCGAATGGTATAGGCATGCAATAATTCCCCAAAAATATCTTCAGTACGAGATCCTTTTGTTGTACTATCAAACATAGGGGTTCCGGTATAACCAATCCATGCAGAATGTTTAAATGCCTTTTGAATATCGCTAAAATTATCACTCCCCGTAGAACGATGTGCCTCATCTACAATAAATACAATATTCTTCTCAGGGGCTTTGAAAGAGGCTCGTTTTACTAAGGTATCTAGCTTTTGTACCGATGTAATAATAATTTGACTACCTTTACTATGTAATTTGCGATTTAAATCCGTAGTCGTATGAGTATCCAATACGCTCCCTAGACTATCCTCTGTCGCATCAGGGTCATAAGCACGATAATTTTCATTTGTTTGGTTGGTTAAGGCAATACGATCGACTAAAAACACCACTTTATCTACCTTTGGTGAACGACTGGCTAACCAAGCTGTTTTAAAACTTGTAATTGTTTTACCTGAACCTGTCGTATGCCAAATATAACCTAGCTTATTAATTGCCTGATCAAAATCAGCCTGCTTGAGTTTATCCATTACACGACGTGTAGCATAGACTTGATAAGGACGCATAACTTTTAGAGTCTGTTTATTTGGCGTACCATCTAAAATCATATAATTGGTTGCCATTTGATGAGCCATTGGAATACTCAACATAGCATCTGCAAATTCTTTCCATTTATATACGGGTTTATTATCTGATAGACGTTGCCAACTAAAAGCAAAATCCTTATTAAAGCGATCTGCTGTGGTGTTTGCCATATATTTCACATTATTGGGTGTAATGGCTACAAGGATTTGTAACGTAGAAAAAATATCACTATATTGATTTTCAACGATATATTGATGCATTTGATTTAATGCTTCATTAATATCTCGTGTTTCTTTTTTTTCTTCAATTTGGATAATGGGTAAACCATTAATGAGTAAGGTAGTATCAAAACAGCGATTTTCTTTACCTGCAATCACAGCAGGACGTTTGATTTGATTAACAATTTGATAGACAGTATCACCTGCACCAATTTGTTTTTGATCAAAAACAGTTAAAAAAACATGACGGTCATCATCTAAATCAATTTCAATCTGTGAGATACCATTCGTACCATAAAGAAATTGTCCTGCCATATAAGGGGTAGATAGGTTAGAAATTGTTCGCTTAACCTGAGCAAATTCTGTTGTACTTAAGGGACGGTCTAAGGTTTTTTGATTCAGTTTTTCCAAGATTTGTTTAAAATTTGCCCATAAATCTTCAGTTGTTTTGATATGGGGTTCATAACGCCATAGCTGAGTGCGAATAATACCATCTACATGATAGCCTGTACTATTAGGCTCAGACATTGTATTTTCAGGTATTGTCACTGTACCTGTACAAAGATATTCAATAAGGGCTTTTTCAAATTTTAATTCAGATAGGGTATTTGTCATTTTACACTCACTGTTTGTAATTGCTGCCATACAAGTTGTTTCTCTAAATAAGCAACACGCTGTTTTAAATAAGTCAATCTTTGCTGTTTAAGGTAAATATCACCTATAAGGCGTTGTCTTGATAAAGGTGGTAGTTTAGGTAATTGAAGTGATTTAAGCTGTTTGGTTGTATATTTCAGTACTTGAGAACCTTGTAAACCACAAGATAATTGTTTGTGAATAGTTGGATTTTCATTCAATAAATACACCAAATAGCGGGGTTCAATCTGAGGGAGGGGAATTAATTTGACATAATTTTGTGTATATAAAAACTGATGATGTTGTTCACTCACTTGGGCTGCTTTTCCTGAAATTAAACTAAAAACAATATCTCCCGTTGAGAGCAAGCTAGTAATCTTATCCAATGTTCTTATTTCTTTAGATGAAATAGAATGATCCGATAAGCATAAATCTTGTTCAAGATGAGCTTGAGAATAATAAGTATAAACAGGTGCATTGACATCACTTATTTCCATTATACGGAACTGAGCCTGACCACTATGAAGTTCTACAATATCACTCAATAACATAATAAAATGTGTCTTTTAAAAATTACATAAATTTTATTATACATGAGTTTTTTATAAATACAAGTATTATTTTTTGTAATTTTTTTAAATTACAATTTCAAATAGTAGGGACTTTTTATGTAATTTATGCTTTCTAAATAGTAAAAATTTGGGGGAATATTTGGAGCATAAGGAAGATATTAATGATATTGGGCAATTATTTTGATAGATTTTAAAAGTAAATTTAGGGGTTGAGAATCACTAAATTTTGAAAATTGAATAGTAAAATTTTTAATAGAGTTTATTTTATAATTAGAATTTTGCTTATAAATTTGATAAGTTTTAAGTGTAATTGAAACTTTAGTTATTATTTTAAAAAGTTTTAAGTATAGTTGAAACTTTTAAAGGGTAAATAAAAAAGTCGCCAAAAATCATCACTAAATTTTTGGCGACTTTTCCTATTTTATTTCTAATCCAGCTTATTCTCCTTCAACCACTCCCTCAAATGCTTTGCCACTTCCACATTATTAGTATCAGACATCATAAAATGCGTATTGCCTTTAATCCCCACTTTTGGTAATTCCACCACTTTTACGTTACCGCCGTGTTTGTTCACCACATCCGCCCATTGTTTGGCGAGGCTTAGGCGGATACGCCATTGGTCTTCACCTTGGTTATCAGAGGGTTTATCACCGATAAAATCACCAAAATAAATCACAATCGGCATTTTAGTGAGTTTTTCAAAGTCCGCTTTACTGGCTACCGCCGGTTTAATATCGCCGAATTTACTGGTAATGGTTGGTGGTACTTCTCCCTCAGGGAATGGGAAATTGCCCGGTTCAAAAGAGGCAATGGCTTTCACCTTATCGCTTTGCATGCCGACCAGCCAGCCCACAATACCACCTTGCGAATGGGTAACTAAAACACCGTTACCTGTACGCTCAAATAATTTCACGATACTGTCGCTGATAACCACAGCATCAAATGCGCCAACATTAGGGGTCATCTGACGGAAAAATTGGTCTAATGAAGCCTTATCTTGCGGAAACGCAACGTCTTGATTGAAATTTGGATAAGTGCCGATACGGAATTGGGCGAACCAGAATTGATCGTCCGGTGTCGCTTTTACCTCTGCATCAACGGTACTGCGTCCTGATTGTCCACGACGTGGTTGGTCAATCAAATAAACGGGGAAGTTATAGCGTAAAAAGATATTTTGGAAACCCTCCCGACCGTCTGCCGTGGTTTGCCAAGTCCGCATTGATTGCCCTGCACCGTGTAAAAATACCAAGGGATAAGGACGTGGATTTGTCGGGATTTGATAAAACACGGTTGCGTGATCACCGTGTAAGGTTTGTCCGCCTGCTTGGATAGAAGCATTAAACACATCGACAAAGTTATTACTTTCCTTCCCTTTCACCATATCAGGCAATGGAGCATACACACCCTCTGATGTTTTTACCGAACCGCCAACGGCAAAACTGCCCTGTTCTTCAATAGAAAGCGGTGCGGCGATACTTTGCACGGCAAATGCGCAGGCTGTAAGCCATAGTGATAATTTTATTGATTTTTTTAGCATGGTATTATTCCTTAAAACTGATAATTCGGTGCTAACAAATGTTGTAATTTCTCATCGTGATGGGATTTCACTTCAGGTTGATTATCAAAAATCATTACTTTGCCATTTTCACGGGTATAGGCATCCCATTGTGGTAAACCCTCTGCATTTGGATTACCGGTTTTGGCAAAATTCGTCCATGCACGGCTCATTTTCTCGGCTAAGGCTTTTGCTTCTTTACCGCCACCGGTGGCTTGTGCCATTCGTTCCGTATTATTAAAAACAAAGGCAATTTCGGAAGTATGATAGCTCATTGGCACACCGTTAAAGACAGGCGTATCCCATGTGAACAGGTATTGATAAACAGGCGCACCATTTTGATCAGCTTTTAATCGCGCGGTTTTCAATGCCGGTGTACGCAAGAAACTATCCACATACAAGGCATCGGCAATTAAACGTTGAGGATACGCCTCACGGAACGCAGCAACAATCGCATCGGTTTTATCGCCATATTTCGCTTTTAAGCGTTCCATGGTTTCTGCTTCTGTCCACGTAAAGCGATTGCTTTTTTGTGAATTTTGTAAGTCCATTTGTAGCGGAAAACTGTCCCATTCCGTTAAATTTGAACCAATCAACAATGGAATATCTTTAGCTATCTCAGGGTATTTTTCGCCCACAGGCTGTTGTGGAATCACTTGACCGTCTAATGTTGGCGCCCATGATAAAGCGGTATCCCGATTGTATAAATCGGTCAAACCAAGTTCTTTTGCCGTTTGTAAATTGGCATTGATTGCCGCTTCGTTAATTTGCGCCGGGGTGAAATTTTTTAGGGTATCAAGTGCGGTCGGTTTTACCCCTAAATTGGCAAGGGTTAGCTCTGCCACTCGGCGACTTGCCTCTTGAGAGGTTAAGGTCATGCCCATTTTTTCCAATGCACCGCTTTGTACCACCGCTTTATGGAATAAGCCTTTAGCACTCGGCATTGCCATTAGCGTAAGGACTTTTGCTCCACCACCGCTTTCACCAAAAATCGTTACATTATCGGGATCGCCTCCAAATTGAGCAATATTCTCTTTCACCCATTCTAATGCCGCAACTAAATCCTGCATACCGACATTCGCCGACTGTTCATAGGGTTCGCCATAAGCGGATAAGTCTAAAAAGCCCATAGCATTTAAACGATGATTGACGGAAACAACCACCACATCCCCCGTGCGAGCCAAGTTTGTCCCATCATAACTGTCTAAATCATTAGAAGCGCCGGATTGAAACCCTCCGCCATGAATCCACACCATCACGGCACGTTTTTTTCCATCTGAAATGGAAGGCGACCAAACATTCAAGCTCTGGCATTGTTCGCTTTCCGTCATTTCAGGGCCGGTAAAAAAGAATGAACGTCCGCCCATCGGTACTTGTGGGCACGCATCACCGTAAGTCAGTGCTAATTTTTCGTCTTGCCAATTAGCGACTTTTTGCGGAGGCATAAAACGCTCGGCAGTCGCATAGGGAATACCTTTATAAGTAACGATACCGTTTTGTATATACCCCTGTACCTTACCTGCTTGGGTTTGTACCACTGCAATATGATTACCGGCTTGAACACCACTGTCTGCGGCATAAGATAGGGTTGCCATTGAGATTGAAGCAGAAAGCAATAAAAGAGGGAAAAATTGAGATTTAATGGATTTCATTATTTTCTCCTTGATCATCAAAGTGCGGTCGGTTTTCGCCATGTTTTACAAAAACCGACCGATTACAGATTAACCGCGGTGTTCCGCTAACCATTTCACCATATTAGGATCACGATGATTAAAGATAATCTCATCACAATTCAGTGTGGCAATTTGGGCTAAATCTTGCTCATCAAGGGTAAAACTAAAAATATCTCGATTTTCGATCATTCGCGATTCTTTCACAGATTTTGGAATAATCGCCACACCATGTTGATTTAACCAACGTAATACAACTTGTGCGACTGATTTACCATGTTTTTGCGCAATCGCCGTTAAGATCGGATTATCAAAAATACCAAACTTCCCTTCTGCCAAAGGCCCCCACGCCTGTTGTACTACCCCTAATTCTTTATGAAAAGCAATCTCCGCTTCACGTTGATAGAATGGGTGGGTTTCAATCTGATTCACGGCAGGCACGATATTATGGCAAGTGATTAAATCCATTAATCGATCCATATGGAAATTACTCACCCCAATAGCACGGGTTTTACCGGCTTTGTATAAATCTTCCATCGCACGCCATTGTTCATGCACATCACCAAAAGGTTGGTGCATTAGGTATAAATCCACATAATCCAAGCCTAAACGTTCAAGGGAATCGGCTAAAGATTTTTTGGTATTTTCATAGCCGTGTTCACGTTGAATCCAAAGTTTTGTCGTTACAAAAATTTCTTCACGAGGAATACCGCTCGCCTTAATCGCACGGCCGACACCTGCCTCATTGCCATACACCGCTGCCGTATCTAACAAACGATAGCCTATTTTTAATGCACTCAGTACGGCTTTTTCCGTTTCTTCATCACTGACTTGAAATACTCCAAAACCAACCATTGGCATTTCAATGCCGTTATTTAACTGTGTTAATTGCATTTTGTACTCCTATTTCGTTTGAATATTTTTATTATAAGAAACAAATCTTATTTTGATTAGTAGGTATTTTTTTGATAAGCTTTTGAGTAGGATTCAATAATTAACTATTTAATTTCAACACCATATCACAGTCTAATGAGGTTAGTAATGATTGGTATTCCCTCAACTTCTAATTAATTTATATTCAATGAATTGATAATATATAAAATTAGAAGTTAATTTCCTGTTTATGAGAAAACTTGATAAATTGGAAACCAACTTCCAATTTAACGTTTTCTCAAACTTACACTCTTACCCATTTCCACTATTATCCCCATCATATACAAGATTTTTTCCACTCCCAAAATCTCTATTTACCCTTCACTTATTTCCACTTTAATCCTACTTTTTAATAGAACACAAACTTTATTTTACGTAGTAGGTATTTTTTTGATAAACTTTTGAGTAGGATTCAATAATTAACTATTTAATTTCAACACCATATCACGGTCTAATGAGGTTAGTAATGATTGATAATATGAATGAATTACGTAGTTTTATTATCGTGGCACAAACCAATAGTTTTACCAAAGCTGCCGCCAGATTAGGGGTTTCAACATCGGCACTTAGCCACTCCATGCGAAAGCTAGAAGAGCAGCTTAAAATCAAACTCTTTAATCGCACCACCAGAAGTGTTTCCACTACAGAAGCAGGTGAACAACTTTTTAAACAGCTCTTTCCTTTATTTGAAAGTATCGAAGATAATATCAATGCTTTAAGCACTTTTCGGAATACCTTGAACGGTACATTACGCATTAATGGGGCAGACCATGCGTTTATGTATGCTATTTGGGATAAATTACTCGTCTTTATGCAAAAATATCCTGAAGTGAAACTAGAACTCACAAGCGATATGAAGTTTACTGATATTGTGGCAGGACGGTTTGATGCGGGTATTCGCTTAGGTAAAGAAGTGGATCAGGATATGATTGCTGTGCGGATTTCCGATGATATGCAAATGGCATTAATGGCAACTCCCCATTATCTGGAACAGCATGGTATTCCTCAATCTATTAATGAATTAACCCAACATGAATGTATTTGTGTCAGAATGCCGACCTCTGAGGGTATTTTTTTATGGGAATTTCTGAATACCGAAACAAAAGAAGTCATTAAATTTATGCCATCAGGCAGACTAACTGTGAACAATAACTTTTTAGCAAAGCAGGCTTGTCTCTCTCATCTAGGTTTAGCACTGATGCCAAAAGATAGAATGATAAATGAATTAGCAACTGGAAAAGTGGTAGAACTGTTAGCCAATCAGGCTATTCATTATGATGGTTATCATCTCTACTACCCCAGTCGCCGTCAACATTCTCCTTTATTTAAGGCATTTGTGGATATTTTAAAGGTAACATAAACCAATAGAATAGGGTTTTATCTTTTTCATAAAACCCTACTCCTTATCTTATATTATTTTAAATTTGCCTTAAAAAACTGCTCAAACTTATCAAAGGGGATTTTATCTAAATTATCATATAAATCCACGTGTGTTGCATTCGGTACAATATATAACTCTTTATCTTGACTACCCAGCGCTTTAAAAGCATCTTCTGAAAAATAACGAGAATGCGCTTTTTCACCATGCACAACAAGTGCTGGGGTTTTCATTTCTGCTGTATATTGTAAAATTGGCATATTGATAAGTGCTAATGCCCCTGTTGTCGCCCAAGAACCCTCGGGATTAGAATTGACTGAACGAGGATGAAATCCTCTTTTAGTGGTGTAATAATCTGAGTATTCTTTTACAAACAGTGGTGTATCAGAGGTAAATTGCTCACTGCGTAAATTATTTGCTGGTAATAAATCGGCATAACCATTTTTAGCGGCTTGCCAACGTGCATTATTGATATTTTGCTTCATTTCATAACGCGCTTTAGCATCAATACTATCGTTATAACCTTTTGCTGAAACACGTGTCATATCATACATAGTACTTGCAGCAACCGCTTTAATCCTCGTATCACTAATAGCTGCATTTAAAGCAAAACCACCCCAACCACAAATACCAAGAATACCGATTTCTTCTGCATTAACATTCTCTAACGAACCTAAAAAATCCACCGCAGCTGAGAAATCTTCCGTATTAATTTCAGGTGATGGCATATTCCGCGGTAAACCTGAACTTTCACCTGTAAAAGAACCATCAAAGGCAAGTGTTATAAAACCACGCTCTGCTAATGTTTGTGCGTATAAACCTGATACTTGTTCCTTAACAGCACCAAATGGACCACTCACGGCAATAGCAGGTAATTGACCTTTTATATTTTTAGGAATATATAAATCACCTGCTAATACTAATCCATAGCGATTTTGAAAAGTAACTTTACGATGCTCTACTTTATTACTTTGTAGAAAAACTTTATCCCATTCTTGTGTTAATTGAATGCGTTGTGCAGGGACGTCAATAACGGTAGCTGATATTGTATTTGCCATAGAAACTCCTGAAAATAAGGTCATACCAAGAAATAAGGCGGACGTAAGTGTTTTGAATGACATATTAACTTTCATTTTTTATCTCCTGTACTAATGAGGTTATTGTAATCAGATAACTATTACATTACAATCAATAAAAATGGAATTATCTATTGCTAAAAAGAGAATAATTAAATGAATAAACTAAACGCACTTCATTATTTTTGTATCGCCAGTGAAACATTAAATTTTCGAGAAGCTGCTATACAGCTTTCTATTTCACCCTCTGTGATGACGCGTGTGATTACTGAACTAGAACAAACCTTAGGTGAACAATTATTTAAACGAAATACACGACACATTCAACTAACAAGCTTTGGTGAACAATTTCTGATTAAAGCCAAGCAAATCATTGCCGATACCGATAGTCTTTTTCAATCAGGTAAATATAAAAATAACGAAATGGCAGGTATTGTAAGAATCACATTACCTCACTGGCAACATAACGATATTATTCTTACTGAGTTACTGAAAGCAGTTCAACCCTATCCTCAGCTTATTATTGACTGGCGAGAAGATATGGAAAAACTAGATACCGTAAAGCATCGTATTGACATTGGTTTACGTATTGGTAAAGTACCAAGACCTCATTTTATTATCCGACACATAGCAGAGGTACAAGATTGGATTGTTGCCTCGCCTCACCTCATAGAACGCCTAGGGAAGCCTAAAAATCTTGATGATTTACAGCAAAACTTTCCTTTTTCTATTCCTATTAATATTGAAACAGGGCGAGCATGGGAACTCCAACTCAATGAAACCCAAAAACTCTTACCAAGAAACATTAATTTTTACAGTACCAATCCCGAAAGTGAGCTTAAAGCTGCTTTACAAGGACACTCTGTTGCCTTTGTCAGCGAACTTCTTTGCAAACCTTATCTTGACAGTGGTGAATTAATCAAAATATTCCCAAAAATAAAAATTGACAAGTGGCAACTTTACTTATACCGCCCCTATCAAACGATTACATCACCTCATGTCTTATTTATTTTTGATCAATTAACCGATATTTTAAAAAAATATTATGGAAATATATAATATTTTTATATAAAGTTTTTGGGATATTTTCGCCTATGCTATAAGTGAGAAATATCATACTCAAAAAGAGTCTAGGTAAAAACATCAACTACCCTATATGCCAATCATCTAAGAAAAAAGATACGGCTTTTTTACCGTATCTTTATAAGAGTAGCCAATAGTTTATTTATCTATTTTTTAATTTTTGCAGCTAAGCGTTCAAATTTTGCTTTACTATCTTCCTTAAAAGCATCAATTTTGGCACTCACACTCGCTTTTAATTCTTCTACTTTATCTTTGATTTCCTCTTTACGGCGTTTATGTAGTGCTTCTCTAACCTGACGCGCTTGCTCTTGCTGTACTAATACCGCCGCAGCGACATCTTTTTGAACAACCGCTGCATCCCAACGGGCTACTGTTGTTTTAAAACGCGCAAAGAACTGATCTAACTCACTTTCATCTGTTTCTTGTGCTAATAAGACAATAGCCGTATCCCCATCCGATAGTTTTTGCGCAACATTACTTAATAAATCCGATTCACCCAATGTTTCTATTGAACCATCAGCACCACCAATTAAAGAACCCGTTGTCATACCAAGAATCATGCCTAAAGGCCCACCCCAAATACCAATTAACGCACCAATTAAACCACCTGTTAATGCACCATTGGCAACATTTGCCGTTAAATCACTTATCTGTACAGGGATAATCAAGCCATTTTCACGCTTAACAAGTGCAATTTGTGCAATCTGTGTTTTTTCTGTTTGCGTATAAACACTCGCCTCTGCAAATGCTTGATAGGCTTCACTAGGTACACTAAATAATGACACTACAACGTTCTGTTTCATGTATTTACTCCTTTTACATACAAAAAACTTCATTGGCTTAGTCGTTAACATCACATCCAAAAGAATCACTTTTGAGTGAGCAAGAAAGCACTTTATTACTTTACAGTCTAACAAAATAGAGATAATTTTCCTGTAAAAATAATTATTTTTTTGTGAGGGCTTACAACAAGAAAACGCTACCACCTAAGTTGGAAAAATATAAAAATGCCTTTTACTCACCAGAAAGTAAAAGGCATTGATAATACATTATATTAGGATAATCTAGAGTATGTCCTCAATTTATAGAACTCCTTATCATCAACTAAAAATAGGCTTGTTGGAGGGTGTATTTATAAGAAATTATCACTTATTTTTAAATAAATACTATCAATTCTTAGCTAAGAATTGATGAAAAAGTAAATTGAGGACATACCTTAATTAATCGATTATTTTTTACCACCAATTAATGACCCTAGCACCCCTCGAATTAATTGACGTGTCATACTCCGAGCTTGACTTTTGATCACTTGTTGCACAATGCCGTCTTTTTTACCACCTCGAGGGCCTGTACTGCCTAACATCAAATCTTTAACAGCACCTAAAATACCCTCATTATCGGTTTGACTATTTTTTGCTTGCTCTGCACCCTTTTGTTCCGCACGGCGTTGCAATACTTCAAAGGCAGATTCTCGATCAAATGCTCGATCATATTTCCCTCCAAAAGGCGATTGCTGGCGAAGTGCCATACGTTCACTTTCACTGGCTGGGCCAATACGACTGGCAGGTGGAACAACCCATGCTCGTTGTGTAACAGAGGGGGTTCCCTTTTCATCTAAACAAGAAATCAATGCCTCACCAACTCCTAGCTCTGTAATTGCAGTGGTTAGATTTAAGGACGGGTTTTGTCGCATTGTTTCAGCCGCTATTTTGACGGCTTTTAAATCACGTGGTGTGAAGGCACGCAAGGCATGTTGTACACGATTACCTAATTGTCCTAATACAGTATCTGGAATATCAAGTGGATTTTGTGTGACAAAATAAACTCCCACTCCTTTTGAACGAATTAGGCGGACAATTTGTTCAATACGTTCTACTAATACCGCGGGTGCATCATTAAAGAGTAAATGTGCTTCATCAAAGAAGAACACAAATTTTGGTTTTTCTAAATCACCTACTTCAGGAAGTGCCTCATACAGCTCTGCTAATAACCATAATAAGAAAACAGAATAAAGTTTTGGGGATTGCATTAACTTATCGGCTGCTAGAATATTGATATACCCCTGTCCATCACTATTGGTACGGATAAGGTCAAAAATATCTAACATTGGTTCACCAAAAAATAAATTTGCCCCTTGTGCTTCAATCTCTAATAAAGCCCGTTGAATCGCCCCAACAGAAGCGGGTGATACATTTCCGTATGTTTGACGTAACTCTGTAGCTCTTTCACTAATATGCGTTAACATTGCACGCAAATCTTTTAAATCTAAAATAAGTTGACCTTCATCATCAGCCACTTTAAAGACTAAATTTAAAACACCTGTCTGTGTATCATTTAGCCCTAATACACGAGAGAGTAATAAAGGCCCCATATCACTAATGGTTGCACGCACAGGATGACCTTGCTCACCAAAAACATCCCACAATACCGTTGGACAGCCAGAAAACTGAGGCATCGGTAAATTATATTTTTGAAGACGCTCTTCAAATTTAGGACTACTCTGCCCTGCTTGGGAAATCCCTGTTAAGTCTCCTTTAATATCTGCCATAAAGACAGGGACACCTAATTGAGAAAAAGCCTGTGCCATCACCTGTAATGTAACCGTTTTACCTGTGCCTGTTGCCCCTGTAATACACCCATGACGGTTAGCGTATTTTGGTAGTAAAAATACATCATGTTCAGCATTTTTTGCTAAAAGAATGGGATTTGCCATAGATTATCGTCCTAAAAATAATTTTTTTGCCTGCTTTTACCACTTCATTCGAGCGATAACACCACAATACTAATAAAAAAACTAAAGAATTGGTAAAATTATGGCTTAAATATTTATTTTATTCAACATTTCAATTGAGGTTTTTCAGTAACCTTACAGTAAGGATAATTATGGCTGGTCATAGTAAATGGGCAAATATTCAGCACCGCAAAGGTCGCCAAGATGCTAAACGTGGAAAAATTTGGACAAAAATCATTCGTGAAATTCAAGTTGCTGCTCGTGCTGGAGGCCCTGACCCTAATGCCAATCCAGCATTACGCCTTGCTTGGGATAAGGCAATGGCTGCCAATATGCCCAAAGACAATATTATGCGGGCTATTCAACGTGGTTCTGGTGGTGCGGATGGTGAAAATTATGAAAGTATCCGCTACGAGGGCTACGGTCCAGCAGGTGCCGCTGTCATCATTGATTGTATGACAGATAATCGCACACGAACCGTTTCTGATGTACGTCATGCACTCAGCAAATTTGGTGGCAATCTCGGACAAGATGGTTCAGTTACCTTTATGTTTAAGCATTGCGGTCAATTTATTTTTGCGCCCGGTAGTGATGAAGAAAAAATCATGGAAGTGGCACTAGAAGCAGGGGCGGAAGATATTATTACCGATGAAGAAGGTGTTATTGAGGTCATCTCTGCCCCTAGTGATTACACACAGGTAAAAGATGCTTTACACGCAGCAGGGCTTGTTCCTGAGGCTGAAGCGATTATTATGAAACCACTAAATGAAACACTTCTTGAGGGTGATGATGCGATTAAAATGCGTAAAATCCTTGATATGCTAGAAGAATTAGATGACGTACAAGAGGTACATACCACTGCTGTATTTGATGAATCTAATGAGGCATAACACTAGAAGTACATCTTTAATCAAATATCAGCAAAAGGAATTTTTATGAAAGTATTAGTAGTTGGTAGCGGTGGTCGTGAACATGCCATTGCATGGCGTTTATCACAATCACCCCGTATATCAACAGTTTTTGTAGCGCCGGGCAATGGTGGCACAGCACTTACGCCTTCCCTTCAAAATATTGCATTAAGCAAAAAAGAAGAGTTGGTACAGTTTGCTAAAGAAAATCATATTGCTTTTACCGTAGTCGGCCCTGAAGCACCACTTGCAGATGGCATTGTGGATACCTTCCGCCAAGAAGGTCTCGCTATTTTTGGCCCTACTCAAGCTGCTGCACAACTAGAAAGTTCCAAAGACTTTGCTAAAGCCTTTATGTTCCGCCATCATATCCCAACAGCCGCTTATGCAACCTTTACCGAGGCAGCAAAAGCTCATGCTTATATTGAAGAGCAAGGCGCTCCTATTGTGATTAAAGCCGATGGGTTAGCTGCTGGTAAAGGTGTTGTGGTTGCCGAAACCGTTGAACAAGCCCATCAAGCCATTGATGATATGCTAGGCGATGGCAAGCTCGGCTCAGCAGGTGCACGAGTAGTGATTGAGGCTTTTCTTAAAGGAGAAGAAGCGAGTTTTATCGTAATGGTAGATGGTAAAAATGTACTTCCTCTTGCCAGTAGCCAAGACCATAAACGTCAATTAGACAATGACCAAGGCCCTAATACGGGCGGTATGGGTGCTTACTCCCCAGCTCCCATTGTTAGTCCTACTTTGCATGACCGTATTATGCAGGAAATTATCTATCCAACCGTTAAAGGAATGGCCGCTGATGGGATTACCTTTACGGGATTCTTATATGCTGGACTAATGATTGATGAAGGTGATGATACTACCCGCTCAATCAAGGTACTCGAATACAATTGCCGTATGGGAGACCCCGAAACGCAGCCTATTATGATGCGTATTCGTAATGATTTTGCAGAAGTGGTTGAAAAAGCTATTGCAGGTCAATTAGATCAGGCAACGATTGACTGGGATCCACGCACAACATTAGGTGTTGTTATGGCAGCTGAAAACTACCCCGCCTCACCTAAAACAGGTGATAAGATTACAGGAATCCCAGCTACTTCCCAAGACTGTGTGACTTTCCATGCAGGAACACGTTTAGTTGATAATACCTTAGTCACCAGTGGTGGTCGTGTTTTATGTGTTACAGCAATTGGTGATACGGTTCAGCAAGCTCGTCAAACGGCTTATGATACGATTCAGCATATCCACTTCGATGGAGCGCAGTATCGTACCGATATTGCTTGGCGTGCTTTAAAAAAGGATAAAGTGTGATACCCAAAATCGGGCTATTAGGAGGGAGTTTTAATCCCTTCCACTTAGCCCATTTACACCTTGCCTTAGCGGCTATTCAGCATTTAGACTTAAATGAGGTACAATTTATCCCTGCTGGTCAACCTTGGCAAAAAAAAGGGGTATTAGATGCTTCACACCGCTTAGCCATCTTATCACGCTCTATTCAAGATATTCCAAAACTGAGTATTAACACCATTGAAATCGAACGTGATGGGCCAAGCTATACTATTGACACGGTAAAAGCATTACCAATAAGGGCCAAATACTACTGGCTAATGGGGACGGATCAACTCAATAATTTTTGTACTTGGCATCAATGGGCATCCATTCTACAGTATGTGCAATTAGTGATTATCAAACGACCCCACTACGATATTACAGCCCCACAGGCTCTACAAGAGGAATTACAGAAGCAGCAAAAGTCACTTATTTTTTTACCTTTTGATGAGATTAATTTATCCTCAACCATGATTAGAAATAAACTGATGGCACATGAAGATGTAAGTGCTTTTATGCACCCTGATGCCTTACAATATATAAAGCAACATCATTTATATCAATAATTTTTAGTATTACATATGGATATTCAAAAACTACAACGTCTTGTGATTGATGCACTTGAAGATGTCAAAGCACAAGATATTAAAATTTTTAATACAAGCCACTTGACGGGCTTATTTGATCGGGTCATTATTGCAAGCGGTACTTCCAATCGCCAAACACGTGCCTTAGCACGTAGCGTTATTGATGCCGTACGGGAACATGATATAGAAATTATTGCCTTAGAAGGTGAAGAAAGTGGTGAATGGGTATTACTCGATATTGGTGATATTGTAATCCACTGTATGCAGCCTGCTATCCGCGCTTATTATAATTTAGAAGCAATTTGGGGTGGTAAGCCTGTACGTGTGAAATTACTTCCACAATCTACCCAACCTGTTGCAACACCACTTTATAACGATAGCGCTTTTGATGATAACGACTAAAAAATGAAACTTTACATCATCACCGTAGGCAATCGTATGCCCAAATGGGTAGAGGAAGCATGGCAGGATTACGCTAAACGTATGCCTAACGATTGTACGATTGAGCTAAAAGAAATCAAGCCAGAACCACGGACAAGTGGTAAAACACCTACTCAAATGATGGCAGCAGAAGCCAAACGCATAGAAGCTGCCATCCCTGAAAAAACCTTAAAGGTCATTCTTGATGAACATGGTAAAGATATAACCACGGTACAACTTGCTCAACATCTGGAACAATGGAAAAACAGCGGACAGGATATTGCTATTATTATCGGTGGGCCCGATGGTTTAGATAACACCATCAAAAATACAGGTCATCTTAAACTTCGTTTATCTTCCCTTACACTTCCCCACCCTATGGTACGCATTTTATTAGCCGAGCAACTCTACCGTGCATGGAGTATTACCGTTAATCACCCCTATCACCGAGCATAATAAGGATATTTTTACCATGCATCATTTAAATCATATAGAAGCCCTTTTTCCTATGATTTATTTAGCTTCTGCTAGCCCCAGACGACACGAATTACTGAAACAAATTGGTATTGCTCATGAAGTATTACAGGTGCCTCAACCTCTTGGCGAAGATGAACCTCAACTTCCTGATGAACTCGCAAAAGACTATGTACAACGCACTGCCTTAAAAAAAGCACTTCGTGCCAAAGCCTATATTGAAGAACAAGAACTATGGGTACGCCCTATTCTATCAGCAGACACCTGTGTGATATTGAATAATCAGGTTCTTGGCAAACCCGTTGATGCGTCACACGCAGCACGAATACTAGGCCAGCTTTCAGGGAAAACACACGAAGTCCATACTGCCGTTGTACTTGCTTATCGCCAACAATTACTCAAAACGGTTTCTATTACACAAGTAACCATGCGACCACTTAGTGTTAAAGACATTGCACTATACGTTCAAAGCGGAGAATATGATGGGAAAGCCGGTGCTTATGGTATCCAAGGTTTAGCCTCTGTATTTATTGAAAAAATAGAGGGTAGCTATAGCGGTGTAATGGGATTACCGCTATATGAAACATGGAGTTTATTGCAGCAATTGGGGAGATAGATATCCCATCACCCCTCATTTAACTTTCGTGATAACTCTTTAGGTAGAGGAAAAGAAACATTTTCCTCAATACCTGCCACTTTACGCACAGAGATTGCCCCTAATGCTTTTAAGCGATTAATAACATTCTGAACCAGCACTTCTGGCGCAGATGCACCAGCAGTAATACCAATTGATTTTTTATTCTCTAACCATTCAGGTTTAATCATATCGGGATCATCAATCAAATAAGAAGGGCAATCCAAACGATCCGCTACTTCTCGTAACCGGTTAGAGTTTGAACTATTCACACTACCAACAACAAAGAATACATCACATTGTGGTGCCATCATCTTGACTGCATCTTGACGATTTTGTGTCGCGTAGCAAATATCACTTTTCTTAGGAGCTACGATAGTAGGAAAGCGTTTATGTAAGGCTTGAGTTACCTTAGCCGCATCATCTACTGATAAAGTGGTCTGGGTAACATAGGCAAGGTTTTCTGGGTTTTCCACCACAAGATTTTCAACATCTTCAGGGGTTTCAACTAAATACATACGTCCTGTCGCTTGACCTAACGTCCCCTCTACTTCAGGATGTCCCTTATGCCCAATCATAATAATTTCATGACCAGATTGATGCATTTTTTTAACCTCTACATGCACTTTTGTCACCAAAGGACAGGTCGCATCAAAGACTTTTAACCCTCTTTTTTCAGCATCTTCTCGTACAGCTAATGAAACCCCATGTGCAGAAAACACAACGATAGACCCTTTAGGCACTTCATCTAGCTCCGCTACAAAAATAGCGCCTTTATCTCTTAAAGATTGCACAACAAAACGATTATGTACAATCTCGTGGCGAACATAAATAGGTGCGCCATGTAGCTCTAATGCACGCTCTACAATATCAATCGCGCGATCCACACCTGCACAGAACCCCCTTGGTTCTGCCAGTAAAATTTCAGCATTTTGTGGCATTAAAGTACTCCAATAATGGTAACATCTACTTTTAAATCAATCCCCGATAAAGGGTGATTAAAATCAAAAATAGCATTATCCCCTTCAAATCGTTTAAAAAGGCCTGAGAATTTACCGCCATTAGGTGCAGTAAACTCCACTAAATCATTTTCTTCAAAAACGGCTTTTTCTCCAGCATTAGCATAGAGCATAGCTTTAGTAACCGCTTGGATTAAATCAGGATTTTTCTCACCAAAGGCTTCGGCTGCTTTAAGGTAATAGGTAAACGAATCCCCTTCTTGATGCCCTACTAAAGGGGTCTCCAAAGACTCAGGCCACTGCCCCATTCCCATCTGAAGTGTTGCAGGATTACCATTATACGTATCGATAAATACAGACCCCTTACCCTCTCCAGAGTCAAGTGTGATACGGTAATTTAAGGTTAAATAAGATTGAGGGTGGACAATTTGATGCAAAGTACTATTATTTTCACTCATTTTCTGGCACGCTAACGGAAAATCTAAATAAACTCTATTTTAATCAAATATTCACAGGTATTTTTATAATATGACCTCTTTACCCATCATTTCTCTTTCTGAGCGTCCTAGAGAACGACTGATTAAGCATGGTCCAAAAGTACTTAGTACCGCCGAACTATTAGCGATTATTATCAGTACAGGCACAAAGGGCAATAATGTTCTCAACTTTTGTGATACCTTATTAGAGCATTTTGGCGGTATCCGAGCCTTACTCAATGCCTCTAGTGAAGAATTAAGCCATATTAAAGGCTTAGGTAATGCCAAAATTTCTCAATTACTTGCACTAAAAGAATTAGCCGCTAGAGCATTGGAAGAACCGCTTCGACAAGACAATATACTCAATCAATCCACCGCTGTTAAAAATTATTGTATTCACCATTTAGGGCATTTAGAGGTTGAACATTGTTATGCCTTACTCCTCAATAAAGGGTTTAAATTGATACATACGGCTATTTTGGCAGAAGGGACAATTGATCAGGCACAAATTTACCCAAGAGAAGTATTAAAGTTAGCCTTACGGTTTCATGCCACTTATATTATCCTCGCACATAACCACCCATCAGGCTCTCTTGAACCTAGTCATGCTGATTTACAGATTACCGATCATCTAAAAGAAGTTTTAGCACTCGTTGATATAAAATTACTGGATCATATGATTATTGCCAATGGTAAAGCGGTTTCTTTAGCAGAGTTAGGGTATATTTCTTCATAAAATAAGTAAAATATCCCCTATCTTATGTTGTCTATGAGCAACCAAAATATTAATAAAACTACTTTTTATCTATTAAGTAGAAATTTTTCATTTATTTTTTGATATAATAGCCAATTCCAAACTTGGATACGTTGCTGATCACAGACGATTGGCTGGCGACCCATTCAATCTTTAAGGACTTAAACATGAAAGAAGGCATTCACCCAGAATACCGTGAAGTAGTTTTCTTAGACCTACAAACAGGTAATAACTACATCATTCGTTCTACTGTACAAACTCGTGAAACAACTGAAATTGATGGCAAAACATACCCTCTTTTCAAATGTGACGTAACAGCAGAATCTCACCCATTCTATACTGGCGCACAAACACGTATCGTTGAAACTGGTCGTGTTGAGAAATTCCGCGCTCGTTTTGCTCGTACAGCGGGTACACTCAAAAAATAATTTTCGCCTTTCAGGCCTAGAAAAGCAGCTTAATAGGCTGCTTTTTTTATTGATGATATACCCTTTCCCTATGCCTTAATCACCTTTTGGTGTCACATTTATTCTAGGGAAAATTTGCTTTATAATAAGCTCACTTAAATTTTAAAACTAATAAATATTGAATGACATTTGCTGAAAGAAAAACTCCTGCCAGACTCGCTAGTCCAGCCGCCAGAAAACTACCCAGAAAAATATTATTTTGGGTAATGATTGCCTATATTATCGCTGGTTTATATGGTCGTGATCCATGGAAAACAGATGATCTTGTAGGTATTGCAACCATGATGTCTGCTTTAGAAGAGAATCATTGGTTAAGCACTTATATTGGTGTATTACCTTACCCTGAACTAGGCCCTCTAACGCATATTATCGGTGGCGTTTTTATCTATCTTTTTAGTCCCTTATTTGAGTTTTTTGTCTCCCCTGCACAGGCACATAATATTCTTGCCGCACGTTTGCCGAATTTTTTCTATTTTTTTAGTATGCTATGGGGTGTTTGGTATGGAACGTATCTATTAGCCAGAAGACCAGAAGCACAACCGTTACATCTTCCTTTTGGTGGAGAACCAAACCCCCGTGATTATGGACGAATGATTGCTGATGTTGCACTATTATTCCTTTTAGCTTCAGTTGGCATTGTCATTCGTTTACATGAAACCAGTTATTTTCCCCTTTTAATGGCAATTTACGGTGTTGCTTTTTATGGTTTTGTACGCTTTTTAGATCACCCCACACAAGGTAGCTTGGTGCTAGGTACTATGTTAGTGGCGGCCTTTATGACACGAGGGGTAGTCGGTGTAACACCCTTATTGCTCGTTTCACTTTCTCTATTTATTACCCGTATCTATAACCTCAGATTAAAGGTTTTCTTATTTATTAGTCTTCTCTTAGCCACTTTATTAAGTGTTGTATGGCTAGCAAGTACCTATAATATCGACCCTGAATGGGTAGTAAACTGGTGGGATTATCAACGTCAGCTTTTTTCTCTTTCCCATTGGTTAGAAACCCCTAAAAATCTAAGAGACTTATCTTGGTTCTTATGGCCTTGCTGGCCTTTTGCATTACTGGCTTTATGGAACTGGCGCCAATGGTTTGATACACCTCATATTTTTATTCCAACCAGTTTTGTTATTGCCAATCTACTAGTTATCTTTACCACGGCACGCGCATTTGAACCCGAATATGCACCATTAACCATTGCTTTTGCTATTTTGGCAGCATTAGCTATCCCTACCTTAAAACGTAGCCTTATCAATTTACTTGACTGGTATTCGATTATGGTGGTTTCTTTTGCCTTAATCGCTATCTGGGTCGGTTGGGTAGCCCTGCATTTTGGTATTCCTCAACAAATTCACCACAATATTATGCGTTTAATTCCGGGGTTTGATACCCGTATTTTATGGATTAACGTCATAGCAGGGATTATTATTTGTATTTTCTGGTATAGATTAGTCGCTTGGCGAATTAAATCCAATCCTAAAGCGATGTGGCGAGGATTAACACTTGCAGCAGCAGGTACAACCATCACATGGTTTTTACTATCGGCTTTATGGCTACCTGCTATTAACTATAACCGTTCTTATCGCACCGTTGGTGAATCTTTTGCACAACTTAAATTACCTGCAAAAACGTGTATTAGAGGAGAAAATCTCGGTGAAGGGCAACGGGCTGCTTTTTACCTCTTCGGTAATGTGCATTTTTCTCAAGATGAAGCTTGCCGTTATATGCTACTCCAAACCAATAAAGAATCATTACTGAATTCTTCTTTCAAAAATCCTAGCATTATTTGGCAAGGACAACGTGATAGCGAACGGCATGGGGAAACTTTCCTCTTGATTGATTTAAAAACACAAAAATAATTACTTTCTTCCAAGCGTCGTTTTATAATGGCATAGAACGACGCTATTTCTTTTATACTCTCCTATGAGCACAATCACTCGACGTATCCAAAAAAACCTTATTCATCAGGCATGGCCTATTTTTATTGCCAGTCTTGCTGGTGTCTCTTTTGGTGTATTAGATACCATGATGTTAGGGAATTTTAATGCACAGTCCTTACAGGTTATCAGTTTAGCGGCTTCTATTTATATTACTGTAACCGTTAGTTTAATGGGGGTTATCCATGCGCTTATCCCTATGTTTTCTCAATTATTCGGTGCAAATCAAAAAACAGAAATCGGCATACTCTGGGGACAAGGGATTTGGTTAGCATTTATTATTTCACTGATTGTAGGGCTTGCACTACTTTTTCCTGATATTTGGTTAAGTATTTCGGGTAATATTGCAGAGAATGTCAAAGAAGAAATTAAAACCTATTTACGCATCACTTTCTTTGCCATGCCAGCAACGTTGATGTTCCGTGCTGTTTATGCCTTATGTACATCAACCTCACGCCCTAAACTCATTATGTATATCAATGTGGCAAGTATCTTTATTAAAGCATTTTTTAATTGGGTACTTATTTTTGGGCATTTAGGTTTACCCGCCTTAGGAAGTGTAGGAGCAGGTCTCTCTACTTTAATCGTAAGTTGGTTTACCCTACTTTTCGGATTATGGCTTATTTTCTCAGATACTTATTATCACCAATTCTCCCTTAAATTAGGATTACCACAATGGAAGTACTGTAAAGATATTCTTAAATTAGGTATTCCGATGGGAGGTTCTTACTTTGTAGAAATTAGTGCTTTTACCTTTATGGCACTCCTTGCTGCTCGTGAAGGTGTACATGTATCAGGCGCACAACAAATTCAAATGAACTTAGTCGCCCTACTTTATATGCTACCGCAGTCTATTGGTGTTGCCACCGCAGCACTTTCTGCACAAGCCATTGGACGACAAAATTATATTCAATCTCATTTTATTAGCCTACAGGGGCTATGGCTTGGGCTTTTAGGTGCAATACTCACCATACTAGTTATCTATTTTGGTAAGCCTTATATTGTCTCTCTTTATACAAATGATCCACAGGTCGCCATAATGGCAGCTAGCCTACTTTCTATCGTGCCTTTATTTCATTTACTGGATTATTTTCAATGCGATATTACCTATATTCTACGCGCCCATAAAGTCGCTACCATCCCCTTTATTACACAAGCTGTATTACTCATTGGTCTTGGGCTTGGCGGTGGTTATTACTTTGGCTATGGAGCAGGCAAAGGAGAATTAACTTGGTTAGGTGATATACTTACCCCCGGTGCGGCTGTTGGGGTTTCAAGCCTATGGATAATGTGTTGTGCTGCCCTATTGCTATGTGGTTTTATCCTTAGTATTTGGTACTATATTATTATTCAACCCCATCTTAAAAAGTCTAAAATAGGAGCAGCCGCTTTACAATAAAACGCCTTGTATATCTAACCCTCACTTTAGCCTGAGGGTTATTAAAAATAGCTTAGATTCTCCCCTTTAATAACTGTTTATAATCTACAAAGGTAAGCTGTATATTTTCTACCATATTACCTCAGTATAACCCTATTATTGTCATTAAATTTTCACACGCTATTTTTAGAATAGGAAGCGAAGTTTATCAGTCTTAACAGGAGAAAACAATGACTAAAACTTTCAATCCTATTTTTGCTTTATTAGGTCTTTCTTTTGGTTTAATGGCAACTACTGCTCATGCAGAGATGCCACGCGTAGCGAGTGGTGATATTCTAACTATCGGTGGTGCTAAACGTTTAACTCAAAATAATCATGATGAATTAGCACAACTATTAACGCAGCATAAAGCTAAGAATGTTATTCTGCTTATTGGTGATGGCATGGGTGACTCTGAAATTACCATTGCTCGTAATTATGCTGAAGGGGCTGCTGGTGCTTTTAAAGGGTTAGACGTACTTCCCTTTTCTGGCCAAATCACCACATATGCTATTGATAAAAAGACAAAACTTATTGATCATGTAACTGATTCTGCAGCTTCTGCTACTGCATGGAACTCAGGTATCAAAACTTACAATGGTGCAATTGGTGTTGATGTCAATGGTAAAGCTGTACCTAATTTAATTGAAATTGCCAAAGAATTAGGCAAAGGAACAGGAAACGTCACTACCTCTGAAATTCAAGATGCAACACCTGCTGCACTATTAGCTCACGTTAGCCAACGTAAATGTTATGGTCCTGTAGCAACTGCTGAACGTTGTCCAGAAAATGCTTTAGAAAACGGCGGTTTAGGCTCTATTACAGAGCAATACCTAGTTTCTCCTCCTGATATTGTGTTAGGTGGTGGACGCAAAACATTTGATGAAGTCAGCCAAGGTGGCGATTCAAAAGGTCAAACATTATGGCAACAAGCACAACAAAAGGGTATCCATATTGTTGAAAATACCGATGCACTTAACGCTTTAACACCACAAACTAAGTTCCCTATTCTAGGTTTATTTGCCAAAGGTAATCTACCTGTTCGTTGGTTAGGTGGTCAAGCCACTATCGAAGGCAATAAAGAGCAACCTATTGAATGTCAAGCAAATCCTGATCGCACAGCAGATATTCCAAACCTTGCACAAATGACAGGAAAAGCAATTGAACTTTTAAAAGAAAATCCAAATGGCTTCTTCTTACAAGTTGAAGGTGCTTCTATTGATAAACAAAATCATAAAGCCAATCCATGCGGTCAAATGGGTGAAACTGTTGATTTAGACGAAGCGGTTCAAGTCGCACTTGATTTTGCACGTAAAAATGGTGAAACTTTAGTTATTGTTACGGCTGACCATGCTCACACTAGTCAGCTTGTTCCTAATAAAGCAAAACCAGCTGGTTTACATCAAACACTCAAAGCAAAAGACGGTTCTATCATGACAATCAGTTATGGCACTAGTCTAGAAGCGGATGAGCAAACACATACAGGTAGCCAATTACGTATTGCTGCTTATGGTCCTAAAGCCTATCGCTTCTCTGGTTTACTTGATCAAACCGATACATTCTTTATTATCAAAGAAGCGTTAGAGGGGAAATAATCCCATCAATAATCATTATGACAAGGTAAACTACCTTTTAACACAATGATTTCCCTCTAAAAAAATGACCGTCTATTTTAAATATAGACGGTCATTTTCTTTTATGTGCTATTTATATATTATTCATCAATAAACAATAGCACCCATTATAAACCTTTAGGAATACGAATTTTCTGACCAGGGAAAATTTTATTTTCATCTTTAATCACTTCTTTATTCGCTTCTACAATCGCTTTATATTTTGCACCATTACCATATGCTTTTTCAGCAATTTTCCAAAGTGTATCACCTTTTTGAATGATATAGAATTCTTCATCACCAGCTACTTTTTCACCATTGGCAACAACGACAGCATCTGCATTAACATGTGTAACACCCATTACATTACCGACCATCAGTACCGCCTTTTCAAGCGCACTCGCTGTGGTTGCAACACCCGTAATCTTCGCTTCACCATTCTCAACGGTTACTTGAACATTTTCAACCCCTGGATTATCTTCAGCCACATGTTCTGTTACTGCTTTAGAGGCTTCCTCTTCTTTGCTAAATAATTTACGACCAATGTCAGCAGCAAAATCAAATAAACCCATTATCAATCTCCTATAAAAGATAAATTTTTACAAAAATCGCCCTATAGCGTAATTCTTCATACTACCCCATTAGAGGCGGTTATTAGCGTATCACAATTTTAAGTCATTTCTCCTTCTTCACTCTATTCAATGATTGAAAAATAGCTATTCACGGTATTAATGTTCTATTTATACCACTGTTTCACTCATACCCCTTTTATTTTTATAAATTAACTATTTATTTTTCTTGTCTTTTTTTAGTTTTTCCTATAGAATGGCAGACTAACCTTTAAAGGGTTAATTTTCTACGAAGGCAGGTCTGGGCCAACAATCAGATCTTTTAACTTAACGAGGTGTTAATTATGGCAAAAGTATGCCAAGTAACCGGTAAACGCCCAATGACCGGTAATAATGTTTCTCATGCAAACAACAAAACTAAGCGTCGCTTCTTACCTAACCTACAAACTCGCCGTTTCTGGGTTGAAAGCGAAAACCGTTGGGTTCGTTTACGCATTTCTACTAATGCTTTACGCACCATTGATAAAAAAGGCATTGATGCAGTAATTGCTGAAATGCGTGCTAACGGTCAATCAGTTTAAGCCTCGGGTGCTTAAATTTTATTATTCCCTAGGAGCTTAAAATGGCAAAAGGTATTCGTGAAAAAATCAAACTAGAATCAACAGCTGGTACAGGTCACTTCTATACAACGACCAAAAACAAACGTAACACACCAGACAAAATGCTCATCAAAAAATACGACCCCGTTGCTCGTAAACACGTTGAGTACAAAGAAACTAAATTGAAATAAGCATTTAGTCAAAAAAACCTCATCAAATTGATGAGGTTTTTTGTTGCTAGGCACTATCACCACTTCTTACGATACAAATTTATTTCTAAACAAAAATACCCTCGCTATCATAAGGTTTTATGCCAAGAATAACGAAAAAACTCAAGCCTTTTTCACAAATTCTGATTTCAAATCCATACCGCTACCGTCAATCTTACACGCAATATTATGATCGCCCTCTTGTAAACGGATTCCTTTTACTTTAGTCCCTTGTTTAATCACCAAAGAGCTACCTTTTACCTTTAAATCTTTGATTAAAACAACCGTATCTCCATCTTGAAGAACGGTACCATTAGCATCTTTAACCACGAACCCTTCATCAAGCGTATCAAGCATCTCTCCTTCTTGCCATTCATAGGCACATTCAGGACAGACTAATTGCATCCCATCATGGTAAGTAAGATCAGAATGACATTGTGGACAATTTGGATATGACATAATTTCCTCTAAAATAATCTCTTTTTATGATGATTATTCAGTTTACCTAAGAGACACCTAGATAAACTGAATGCATCAATTTACAACCACTATTGTTTAGATAGCTTGCGTTCTACGCACTAACCAATCTAATGCATCACCCTTAACCAAAGGTTTTAATCGTGCTAAAACTTCAGCATGATAAGTATTCAACCAATCAATTTCTTCTTGCGTCATTAAATGCTTATCAATACAACGTGTATCAATAGGGCATAAGGTTAAGGTTTCAAATTTTAAGGTATCAACAAACTCTGTTTTCTGATGTGCTACCGTTACCACAAGATTTTCAATACGAATACCCCATTTTCCTGCACGATAAACACCGGGTTCGTTAGAAGTAACCATTCCCTCTTTCATCTCAAGATGAGAAGCACGGTAAGCACGGTGTGCAATCACTTGAGGGCCTTCATGTACATTTAAAAAATACCCTACACCATGCCCTGTTCCATGCCCATAATCTAAACCCATCTGCCATAACGGGGTACGCGCAAGCGTATCTAATAAAGCAGAGGGATAATCACGAGGGAAAACAGCTCTTGATAAGGCAATCATTCCTTTTAATACCGCAGTATAATCTCGTTTTTGCTCTGCACTTACTTCACCGACTGGTACAACACGCGTAATATCGGTTGTACCATTAAGGTATTGACCTCCTGAGTCAATTAATAATAGGCCATTACCTTTAATTTCAGCAAAATTTTCTGATGTTGCTTGATAATGAGGCATAGCACCATTTGCATTAAACCCAGCAATGGTGGCAAAACTAGGACTAATATGATGTGCTTGACGGGCGCGTGCTTGACAAATTTGCTCATCAATGGTTAGTTCTGTTATGGTGTCACCACGCTCTAGTGCTGCTTCAAACCACGCAAAGAACTCACATAATGCAGCCCCATCTTGTTCCATTGCTTGTCGAATATGGGCAATATCTTGAGGGGTTTTTTCTGCTTTTAACAAACGGGTTGAATTTACCTTTCTAATCACTTTCTCGCACGAGGTTACCCCTAAAGCAAGTGCTACTCTATCAGGATCAATCCATAGCGATTGCTCTTTCGGTAGATTTCTAAGCATTAACCCTGCTGATACATAGTCTTTTACTAAAACACCATCACCCGCTAATTCTGCTTCAATCTCTCGGCTGATTTTCCCTCTCGGTACAAAGAGTACAACATAGCTTTGTGAAATTAAGGCATGGGCTAAAAAAACAGGATTATATTCAACATCAGACCCACGTAAGTTAAATAACCAAGCAATATCATCTAAAGAAGAAATAAAATGCCAATCTGCTCCCTCTTTTCGCATCATTTCTCGCACATTCGCTAATTTTTCTGGACGACTTTGGCTAACAAACGTTTTATCATGAACATAAACTGTCTGTGTTGGTAAGGTTGGTCTGTCTTGCCATAATGTAGCGATAAAATCTTCATCTATAAAAAGACTGACTGATAATGGCGCTAATTTTTCTTCTAATTGCTCCGCCTGCTTTAACGACATCATAAAGGGGTTAAAACCTATACGTGCTTCCTTGGGTAGGTGCTGAGCAAGCCAATCATCCATATTCAATACATCTGGCTCACCCGATTTCATTAACTCAATACCCGTATCCTGAAGCTGGGTTTTAGCCTGTTCCCAATAACGACTATCCACCCATAATCCAGCAAAGTTTTCTGTAACAATAACTGTTCCTACTGACCCTGTAAATCCACTCAACCATACACGTTGTTGCCAATAGTCTGGTAAATACTCTGATAAATGCGGATCTGCCGAAGGTACAATCCATGCATCAACTTGATGATTCTTCATAAGTTGACGCAATTGGGTTAATCGTTCTTGAATAAGTTGGCTCGACATATATTCCTCCCATATAAAAACAAAAGATATAGTATTGTATAACTAATTCACATAAATAGTTGCAGAATAATGCATTACATTTCACTTGGTTTACATTCAAAAAGAATAAGCTATAACTTTATGACATGATAAAAGTTATATAGATAAATATATCATGCCTTCAGCAGAGCAATTATTCAAGCAACTTATACAGATAAAAATCTGTTCTCTATTTAGCTCTTCCACTCACCATTGTTTTATACAAAAATAACCTTTCTCCAAACGTTTTATCAAATTCAATGATTATTTTTCATCAATCTTTGATATACTTTTTCTACAAAAATTACGCTTATTACAAGGATTATTTATGATACGTTTTGCGATTATTTTTGCGGCTCTCTCTGGTCTTATCGCTGTAGCATTGGGTGCATTTGGTATGCATGCACTTAAAGAAGTCGTATCTCCTGAAAGACTCTCTACTTGGCAAACGGCTGTATTTTATCAATTTATTCATACCATAGCGATTATTGGTGTTATCGCTCTTTCACATCATCTCAGCCCACTTTGGAAAAAAAGCATTCTCCTTTTTATATTGGGCATACTATGCTTTTCAGGTAGCCTTTATACGCTTGTACTTGCTGATGGTATTGGTAAATTTGCCCTTATTACACCTATGGGAGGACTATGTTTTATTTTTGGGTGGCTATGTTTAGCATTAAGTGCTTTACCAATAAAATCCAATACATAATTTGATTTATCATTGTTTGATAAAAGCTTTTTTAATTATCCATAAAAAAACGGTATTTGATTAGAATACCGTTTTACAAAATGATGTATCACCATAAATAATTTTCTAAACTACTACATGCCATTATACACAGGCCCTTCTCCACCCTGAGGAGCTATCCATATAATATTTTGAGAGGGGTCTTTAATATCACAGGTTTTACAATGAACACAGTTTTGTGCATTAATCTGTAGCTTATCCTCACCATGTTCATCCTTAATAAACTCATACACTCCCGCAGGACAATAACGTTGTTCAGGCCCTGCATATACTGCTAAATTCACTTTAACAGGAATCATTGGATCTTTAAGTGTTAGATGCACGGGTTGATTCTCTTCATGATTAGTATTAGACAGAAAAACTGAGCTTAATCGATCAAACGTTAATACACCATCTGGCTTCGGATAACCAATCTTAGGCATTTGGGCAGCAGGCTGTAAACAGGCATAATCAGGTTTCTGGCGGTGAATTGTCCAAGGCATTTTACCCTTAAAGACTTTTTGCTCAATACCCGTCATCACTGTACCTACCACAAGCCCTTTTTTAAACCATTGTTTAAAATTACGTGCCTTATTAAGTTCTTCATATAACCAAGACGATTGGAAAGTCTCCACAAATGACAGTAATTCATCTCGAGAACGATTTTGTTTTAATGCCTCAACAATCGCCTCTGCTGCTAGCTGACCACTCTTAATTGCTGCGTGGCTACCTTTAATACGAGAGGCATTAAGAAAACCCGCATCACAACCTACTAAAATACCACCGGGGAATACCGTTTTAGGTAGCGATAATAACCCTCCTGCTGTGATTGCACGCGCACCATAGGCTATACGCTTACCCCCCTCAAAATAGGGTTTAATACTAGGGTGTGTCTTATAGCGCTGAAACTCTTCAAATGGAGATAACCAAGGATTGGCATAATCCAAACCAACAATCATACCAACAACGACAAGATTCCCCTCTAAATGGTATAAGAATGCACCACCGTAAGTATCACTCTTTAAAGGCCAACCTGCCGAATGGATAACTAAACCAGGTTTTGATTGAGCAGGGTCAATTTCCCACATTTCCTTAATACCAATACCATAGCTTTGAGGATCTTTACCTTCATCAAGATGATATTTCTCAATTAATTCTCGCCCTAACTGACCTCGTGATCCTTCTGCAAAAATCGTATATTTTGCGTGTAGCTCCATACCTTGTTGATAATGGGCAGAATACGAACCATCACGATTTACACCCATATCACCCGTTGCAATCCCTTTGACAGCACCATTTTCATCATAGATAATTTCAGTGGCAGCAAACCCCGGAAAAATCTCTACCCCTAAATGCTCTGCCTGTTCTCCCAGCCAACGTACCACATGACCAAGACGCACCACATAATTACCCTCATTTTTAAAACAGTCTGGTAGTAAACTATGCGGTGTCTTATACGCTTTATTTTCCGTTAAAAATAAGAAAGCATCCTCTGTTACACTAGTATGTAATGGTGCACCTTTTTCTTTCCAGTCGGGAATAAGCTCAGTCAATGCTCGCGGATCCATCACAGCACCAGAAAGAATATGAGCCCCTACTTCACTTCCTTTTTCAAGCACACAAACAGAAATATCTTGCTGATTTTCTTGTGCTAACTGCTTAATTCGGATAGCAGTCGCTAAACCCGCAGGACCTGCACCAACCACCACTACATCATAATCCATTGATTCACGTTCTGACATTTGAGAGAAACTCCTTATGCTACCTTTATTGATACTGTTTACTAGAACCACGCTATCTCTTATCTATAGATAAAATATAAGAGCATCATAACTATTTATTGCTGCTTTTTTAGCGTATATAATCCATACTAACCGCATCAATGATACCAATATTAAGATAGCTCTGCAATGTGTCTTTTAACTATTTAAACTTTATTCTTCATTGCAAGAAAATAAGGGGATTATAACTATTTTTACAAATTGGGCTTTTAAACAATATAGCAGTATATTTTTAATAAAACTCCCATATTTAAGCGAGATAATAGAAAACTATTTTTATTTTCAGTAATTTGTAAAAATCCTTGAGACAATACCTTTTTTTCAGTAGAATGGAAAAAGGTTCTTTACTCCCAAAGAATCCATAGTAACCCTACTACTACAATTTATATCCTACTATGCGCTTTATTTCTTCCTTAACCCAAAGGTTAAGTGTTCCTGCTCGATATTTTTTGATAGGGAGCATAATAACCTTTCCTACGATTTGGTCAACGAGCTATGCTCAAAATATAGATCCAATAGGACAGTTTTTATCTGCAACCGATACCTCTGATGCACAGTGGTCAGTTCAAGTTTCAGATCCTATTGGTAACTTAATCAATCAAGCAAAGATTGATCGTCTGAATAAAGATGCCTCTATTAGTGTATCTGATTCTTCAAATTCAAGCACTCTTGCTCAAGCAGCTTTAAATTACGTTGGTGTACGTTACCGTTTCGGTGGGGCTACGCCTAAAGGATTTGATTGTTCAGGTCTTATTTACTACACCGCCAATAAATATATGGGTATTGAGTTACCTCGTACCAGTGCTTCAATGGCAAAAGTAGGAGAATCCGTTACACGTGATGACTTACAGCCCGGTGATTTAGTCTTTTTTAACACTCGCGGTTTCCGTAATTCTCATGTCGGTATTTACTTAGGTGATAACAAATTTCTACACGCCCCTCGTACAGGTAAACCTGTTCAAGTCGAAAAGATTGCTGGTTACTGGGATAAGCGTTTTAACGGTGCTCGCCGTTTAACCGCTAAAGCATCTAGCCTAGCACAACATTAATTAATGAGAGTTAAGAAGTTTTATCGATAAACCTACTCATTTCATTAATAAAAGCACATTATGCATTAGTCAGCAATGTGCTTTTTGTCTTTTTACCATCTATAAAATTTATACTAAATAGCCATATTACCCACTATCTCTGTCTCTTTATAAATTAATAAAAAAAGACCCTCATTTTCATGAGGGTTATCAAATTTACGGATTTTTCAATTAGGCTTCTAATATCAATAGATAGTAAGGCACTCTCCCCTAAAGGAATATCACGACTACCACATAAAGGATAAATACGATCAGTTATCACGCTACTTATCACTCACCATAAATTATCCCTGATAGTCATCACCAAACCATACTTGTACACTTGGTTGATTTTTAATAAAAATTGAGTATTGTGTTTGTTCACCAATCTGCTTAGCTGATATGCCAATCAATGACCATAACACCATCAACCCTACAATCGCCATTAATACATGATTTAATAAACGCATTTTGATTTCCTTTTCGCCAATTTTCTACAAACCACATTACTCAATGTTATCTATCATTTTTTACGATTAGGACATTGTGCACATACATGTGGGCATTGCTCTAACGCTTGTTGCATACTACAAACAGAACGTTTACAAGCCACAATGGGGATATTTTGTTTCTCAGCAGCAGAACGAAAAGACTTCATCACATTATGCCCAAGAAAATCCGTTAATAAAATTAATAACTGTGTACCACTCGGTAAAGATAAATTTTTCTTCTGATGAGAAGGGTCTCTCCCCGTAATATGTTTATTAATCTTAATATTATGAGCTTTTAATACATCAGGTAAATTACCTAAGCGGTCAGCCCCCACCACTACTGCACTCATTGATAAAGGTAAATCCATGTTATCTCCTAAATAATTTCAGATATGTTTATCATGTTTTTATATTCTAAATGAGAATTATTATCATTTCAATAGCTTTTCTCAATTATTTTAATAATTTTTTATAATCGCCTAGGGAAAACCACAATTATCGTAGTAACATAATATACTTATAATGAAACAAACGTTTGTTTTAATCTTATCTATTTAAATGTTAATGATATTTATTTAAATTCTATGACTAAACTACGTAAAGCAGATATCACGAAACAAGCCATTCTAGACACAGCAGAGCGCTTATTTGTCGAAAAAGGGTATGAGGGGACATCAATGCGTGATATTACACAAACTGCACAAGTTAATCTTGCCGCAATCAATTACCACTTTGGCAGTAAAGATCAACTGATTATTGCAGTAATGAAACGTCGTTTAGGCGCGATTAACAATGAACGATTACGTTTGTTAGATGCATTAGAGGCAGAATCTGCACGAACAGGGCACTTAATTAAGCCCTCTCAGCTCGTCAATGCCTTTTTTGGGTCATTACTTGAGCATGCTGGTGATGAACACCATGATGGCGGTATTTTTTTACGTCTTCTTGAACAAACGATGGTAAACCCCAGCAGCTTTATTAGCGCTATTGTGGCAAAAGAAAATGCATTAGTATTTAAACGCTATAAACAAGCCTTTTTTAATGCCCTCCCAAGCGTACCCGAAGAAGAAATCATTTGGCGATTCCAATTTATGTTGGGCGCAACCTCTTATGCTATCTCAGGCATTCAAGCATTATTAGAAGCGGCTGAACACAGCCCCAATTCCACCAAATTATATGATCATTACGACAACAAACTAAAACCACGTTTGTTAAGTTTTATTTTAGGAGGTTTACGTGCGCCTTTACCAGAATTTGAAACAGTTCCGTAAGGATAAAATTAGTAAGCGTTTATTTAGTTTTTTTAAAACCGTTCAACCTGCGATGTCATCAACTGAAAAAGATGCTATCGAAGCAGGCACAGTCTGGTGGGATGCGGATTTATTCAGTGGAAAACCCGACTGGAAACGCTTTCAATCCTTTCCTAAACCCCAACTAACAGCAGAAGAAAAAGCCTTTATCAACAATGAAGTACAGCAAGTATGTGCGATGGTTGATGAATGGAAAGCCACCACTATTGACTATGATTTAGATAGTGCTACATGGGACTATATTAAAAAGAATCTTTTCTTGGGGATGATTATTCCTAAGGAGTATGGTGGACTTGGTTTTTCTGCCTTTGCTCATGCGGAAGTTATCACACAATTATCAACTCGTAGCTCGGCACTAGCTGTTACTGTTATGGTACCTAATTCACTAGGCCCTGCTGAACTACTGATTCATTATGGTACTCAAACACAAAAAGAGTATTATCTTCCTCGTTTAGCCGATGGACGAGAAATTCCTGCCTTCGCACTCACAAGTCCATGGGCAGGCTCTGATGCCGCAGCCATTCCAGACTCAGGGATTATCTGCAAAGGAGAATGGCAAGGGGAAGAAATCCTCGGTATTAAAGTCACTTGGGACAAACGCTATATTACCCTTGCTCCTATCTGCACCCTTTTAGGCTTAGCATTTCGCCTCTATGACCCTGATGGTTTACTAGGCGACAAAAAAGATATCGGTATTACTTGTGCCTTAATCCCTCACGATCACCCGGGTGTTGAAATTGGTCGGCGACATTTCCCACTAAATACCGTCTTTATGAACGGCCCTACTCGTGGTCATGACGTTTTTATCCCCATGGATTTTGTGATTGGTGGTGTAGAGATGGTTGGTAAGGGTTGGCGAATGCTGATGGAATGCTTAGCCGCAGGACGCTCTATCTCACTACCCTCTGCTAATGTAGGTATTAGTCAACTTGCCCTCCGTACCGTAAGTGCCTATGCAAGAGTACGTCAACAATTTAATTTAAGTATTGGCCGCTTTGAAGGGGTAGAAGAAATTCTCTCTCGTATGGCAGCCCAAACTTATACGGGGAATGCCGTACGTGTTATGACAGCAGGAGCAGTCGATTTGGGTGAAAAACCCTCTATCCTATCGGGTATTGCCAAATACCATGTTACCGAAATGGGTCGAAAAGTCGTTAATGATGGGATGGATATTATTGGCGGAAAAGGCATTTGCTTAGGCCCTTCAAACTTCCTAGGTAGAGGCTATCAACAACTTCCTGTCGGCATTACGGTAGAGGGGGCGAATATCCTGACACGCAATCTTATCATCTTTGGACAAGGGGCTATCCGTTGTCACCCCTATATTCTGAAAGAAATGCAATCGGCAAAAGAAACCGATAAGGAATTAGCACTCAAACATTTTGATGTTAATATATGGGGACATATTACGCATACCTTTAAAAATATGGGACGTAGCCTCTTATCCAGTCTTATTGGGTCATGGTGGACATCAGTACCCATTCAGGTAGATCCTGCCACACGTCATTATTACCGATATATCAACCGACTTTCTAGTCTATTTGCCTTTATGGTCGATATGTCTATTGCAATATATGGTGGGGATCTCAAAAAACATGAAAAAATTTCTGCTCGTTTAGGCGATATTCTTTCTCATTTATATTTAGCAACCGCCACTCTAAAATATCATGAGAATCAAGGACGTCCTACAGAAGATTTACCCATTGTTCACAAAGCAGTACAAGAGCAGTTATACCTTGCACAAGAAGCATTATTTCGTATTTATGCTAATCTTCCAAACCGTTTAATTGGCGGTATCTTGCGCATAATGGGTTTTATGTGGGGACGTGTTTTTACCAAACCATCTGATAAACTAGACCGCCAGATTGTTGAAAAATTACTGCAACCTAGTGCCACAAGAGAGCGTCTTACTGCTAATTGCTTTATCCCTAAGGCAGAAAAAGAACCTATTGCCTTACTGGAAAAAGCCTTAGTTATCGCTATTCAATGTGAACCATTAGATGCACGTATCCGTCAAGATAACAAAAACGGCATCTTTAAAAATGATGCTCGTGCTAATGTTCGCGATATAGCAGATATCGCTTTTGAGTATGGTCGTATTAATGAAGAAGAGTATCAACTACTTCAAGAACGTAACCGTTTACGAGATGCTGTTATTAAAGTAGATGATTTCCCCTTTGATTTAACCAAACCTACTGCTTTTATGCAATTTCATTCATAAGGAAAACCCATGTCATTTAAAGCTGTTTATATCATAGATGGGGCACGCACTCCTTTCTTAAAAATGCGTGGTGGTAGAGGGCCTTTTTCTGCGGCTGACCTAGCTGTTCAAGCGATAAATCCCCTTATGCTACGCCAACCTTTTAAGGCTTCTGATTTTTCAGAAGTGATTGTAGGTTGTGTTAGCCCTACTCCTGATGAAACAAATATTGGACGAGTAGTAGGACTTCGGATAGGAACAGGGTATAAAGTCCCTGCTTGGACTGTCATGCGTAATTGTGCATCAGGTATGCAGTCCATAGATTCTGCTATTGCCAATATCCAAACAGGACGTTCAGATCTTGTACTTGCAGTTGGTACGGAAGCACTTTCCCGTTCACCTGTTCTCTTTTCTGAACAAGCCGTTGATTTTCTAGCTAAATTTAAAAGTGCAAAATCATTAGGACAAAAATTTTCTCTTCTAAAAACCTTTAAATTACGCTATTTAAGTCCTGTATTTGGTTTACTCAAAGGCTTAACAGATCCTATTTTAGGCATATCTATGGGGCAAACCGCTGAAAACCTTGCCTACAAATTTAATATCTCTCGACAAGAAATGGACGCATTCAGCGCTCGTAGCCATGAACGTGCTATTCGAGCACAAAATGATAAAAGTTTTCAAGCAGAGCTTATTCCTATCATTGACACAAAAGGCAAGCTATATCAAGTAGATGATGGTATTCGTTCTGACTCTACCATTGATAAACTAAGTAAACTTAAACCTGTTTTTGATAAACCAGCAGGAAATATTACCGCGGGCAATAGTTCACAAGTTACTGATGGTGCTGCCGCATTAATTTTAGCCAGTGAAGAAGCTATCAAAAAATGGAATCTACAACCTATTGCCAAAATTATTGATACACAATGGGCAGCACTAGACCCCGGTGAAATGGGGCTAGGTCCTGTACATGCGTGCGCACCTATTTTAGAACGGCATCAGCTTAGCATTGATGATATTGATCTATGGGAAATCAATGAAGCATTTGCCGCACAAACCCTAGCTTGCATTAAAGCATTTAATGATGAGACTTATTGTCAAACCCATTTTGCACATCATGCCTTCGGTTTAGTTGACCAAGATAAACTGAATGTCGATGGGGGGGCAATTGCCATAGGTCATCCAGTGGGTGCATCAGGTACACGAATTGTCTTACACCTGATCCATGCCCTAAAAAAACGTCAGTTAAAACGTGGCTTAGCCAGTATTTGTATTGGTGGAGGTCAAGGTGGTGCTATGCTTATCGAAATTATGGAGGAGTAAAATCATGATAAGTGAATTAACCCTAAAAAACTGGATACTTAGCCGTGATGAAAAAAACATCGCTTACTTAGTCATTGATTGTCCTGACCGATCAATGAATGCTTTATCAGCAGAAGTAATGGATGAACTCACTCAAATAGTAGATTATCTTGATAAGCATCAACCTGCTGGCTTGATTATTCGTTCAGGCAAAGAAAATGGTTTTATTGCAGGGGCAGATATTAATGAATTTTCTGCTTTTGAGCAAGAGCCTAAAGCAGGTGAGGTATTAATCCAACGCGGTTGGGACTTATTTAATCGCCTTGCTAAAGTCCCCTATCCAACACTAGCACTTATCCATGGCGTTTGCTTAGGCGGAGGATTAGAATTAGTCCTCGCTTGCCGTTATCGTGTTTTAGTTGATACACCTAAACCCAGCTTAGGTTTACCAGAAGTGATGTTGGGTATTTATCCTGGATGGGGCGGTGTTAAGCGCTTACCTGACATAGTAGGGGCAAAAACAGCAATAGATATGATGCTAACAGGTCGTCGTTTGGATGCTCGTAAAGCAAAATCAACCGGGTTAGTTGATTATGTAGTTGCTCCTCGTGTTGCGCTACAAACAGCACAACAAGTTGTTCTATCAGGTAAAATGCCACACCAAGCGAAAGGAATAGGCAAATTACTGAATACTTATCCTTTCAAAAAAATTCTGGCACATATGGCGCGTCAGCAGGTACAAAAAAAAGACCCTTTAGGTCACTACCCTGCTCCTCTTGCTATTCTTGATATTTGGGAAAAACATGGTGGTAATGGCTTAGAAGATTCTTCTATTATTCAACAACTACTCTTATCCCCTACTACTAAAAATCTTCTTCGTGTTTTTCATTTACAAGAACGATTGAAATCATATAGTAAAAAGGGAGATGCCAACACCATCAAACATGTTCATGTCATTGGTGCTGGTATTATGGGAGGCGGTATTGCCACATGGTGTGCCTTACAAGGCCTCAAAGTGACTATACAAGATACCAACTATAAGCACATCGCCAATGCTTTAAAGCAAGCCTCTTCACTATTTGCTCGTAAAGATAAGCATACCGCACAACAAGCACGCGACAATTTTATCCCCGATCCTCAAGGTTTAGGGATAGAAAGAGCTGATATTATTATTGAGGCTATTTTTGAAAACCTTGATGCAAAGCACGCTCTCTATCGGGAAATTGAATCACGCATCAAACCAAGTGCTATTTTAGCCACCAATACTTCTAGCCTATCCTTGGCAGATTTACGCAAACCACTTGCACACCCAGAGCGTTTTATAGGCGTTCATTTCTTTAATCCCGTTGCCAAAATGCCATTAGTTGAAGTCATTACGGCAGAAGGCATTAATAAAGATGTTATTCATCAGGCTTGCGCTTTTGTGGGGCGCATCGGAAAATTACCTTTATTAGTAAAAGACTCTCCCGGGTTCTTAGTGAATGCTGTCCTTGTACCTTATATGCTAGAAGCGATGCGTTGTGTTGATGAAGGGATTGAACCCGAAGTGATTGATACCGCTATGCTTAAATTTGGTATGCCAATGGGGCCTATAGAACTCGCTGATACCGTTGGATTAGATATTGCTATAGCAGCAGGTACACAATTATCAGGAACAAGCCAAGTACCATCATGCTTAACGCAGCTCGTTGACCAACACAAACTAGGCAAAAAAACAGGTGAAGGTTTCTATCAATGGAAAAATCGCAAAACTAGCCAGTTTAGTCAGAAAGATATTCCCGAACACCTCGCTTTACGTTTAATTACCCCCTTTATTAATCAAGCACAAGCACAGCTTGATAAGGGTATTATAGAAGATGCTGATTTAGTTGATGCAGGTATAATTTTTGGTACGGGTTTTGCGCCATTCCGAGGCGGCCCACTTAACTACCGAAAAACAATCTACCCTCAATAAATACAGCTATTTTTAGGTAGTAGCATAGTATGGATAAATAGCCTTAGTAGTAATCTACACTGTGCTACTTTTACTTTTAGAGAGTAAGAGTTCATCAAAAAATTAATCTTTAACATTACTCTACTCATATAGCTTACACAAAGCAAATAGTTTCTCACTACCCTCAAAAATCTCACCCTGTCATACTTTATTTTTATATTTTGTCATCATAATAGGACTATTACTCAGATACCCATCATCTTTTTGTGTACAGCAGATAAGATGGAAATAGCCTCTTATGTTTATAAAATACAACACTTTAGTAATAATGCTAATTACCTACACCCCCATAATACAGGAGAATAAATCATTACTTATTATAAAAATCCAAACAATGTTTTATTTTCCGTTTAAAATATTGCTTTCACAGAAGGAGAAGATGATGAGAAGATCATTTCAATTACGTACCTTATCAGCATGTATTGGATTATTCGGATGTGCGAGCTTAGCCAATGCCGCTGGTTTTAACCTTTTAGAACAAAATGCAAGCGGTCTAGGAAATGCCTATGCAGGTTCTGCTGCTATTGCTGATAATGCATCAACCATTTATTTTAACCCAGCTGGTATGAGTCAATTACCCGGGCTACAGATTTCTGCAGGGGCTAATCTTATAGGGCCTTCTTTTAAATTTAAAAATGATGGTAAATCACGAGGGGCTTATGGTATTAGTAGAGTAGGTGGCAATGGTGGCGATGCAGGTAGCTTTGCACTTGTGCCTAATCTTCATATGACTTATCAAGCAACAGATCGTATTCATGTTGGTCTTGGTATTAGCGTACCTTTTGGACTTAAAACAGAATATGACAAAGATTGGGTAGGTCGTTATCACTCTCAATCTTTTGAAATTGAAACGATTAATATTAATCCATCCCTATCATTTAAAGTATCAGATACTTTCTCTATTGGTGCGGGTTTTAATATTCAACATATCAAAGCCACTTACGAAAAAGCACAAAACACAGCACCTTTATATCAAGGGATTAGAACGAGATTAGAAGCAGGTATGCGAAATGCCATTGCTCAAGGCGATGTCGCAACACAACAAAGACTCGGTTTTGCACAACGTGCTTTACAAAATCATTGCTCACAAAACGATTGTAATTCACTTGATGCCCAAACCAAGACAAAAATCAAAAATACTGCCTATGGTTGGAATATTGGTTTCTTATATACGCCGAGTGAAGATACGCGCATTGGTTTCTCTTATCGTTCACGCATCAAGCATAAAGCCGATGGTGATACTAATGTAGAATATCCTGCACCAACAACAGGCTTATTAGCACAATTTGGTTACTCTACTTCAGCACTAGGTGCGCCTCCTCATAGTAGAGCCTATGCAACCGTATCTCTACCTGATATGGCCATCTTATCACTTTATCAACGCTTAGATCCTAAATGGGAATTATTAGCGGATGTATCATGGACAGGTTGGAGTAGTATTCCAAAATTAACGATTAAAACACCAGACTTTCCTATCCAACATTCAACGACTCTTTACTTAAAATTTAAAGATGCTTGGCGTATTGCTGTTGGTGCAAATTATCAATTAACAGATGCATGGAAACTTAAGACAGGTATTGCATGGGATCAATCACCCGTACAAAAAGCTACCTATCGTCCTGCTTCTTTACCTGATAAAGACCGTCTCTGGTTAAGTATCGGTGCTCAATACAAACCGAGTGAAAATACAACCATTGATGTTGGCTATACCTATCTTCAAATGCTAGGTAAAGCAAAAGTGAATAATGTCAATAACAGTGATCGCCTTGTATTTGGTCATCTCAGCGGTAAATATAAAGCAAATGGTCATATCTTCGGCTTACAATTATCACATCGTTTTTTCTAAATCCTACACTATAACAGTTGGATAGACTTTCTATCCAACACCCCCTTTTCTAAACTGGAGGATAATAAAAATGGATAGAATCTGGCTAAAAAACTACCCTAAAGGTATTCCTGCTGATATTGATTTAAATCAGCACCCCTCATTAGTTGATATTTTTGAGCAATGCGCTAAAAAATTTGCAGAAAATACTGCCTTTATTTCAATGGGAACAAAGCTTTCTTATAAAGAACTTGATGCGTATTCCCGTTACTTTGCTGCTTGGCTACAACAGCAAAATATTCAACCGGGAACAAGAGTAGGCTTGATGATGCCAAATATCCTCCAGTATCCTGTCTGTTTATTTGGTACATTGCGAGCAGGCTGTGTTGCTGTTAATTTTAATCCCATGTATACCGCTCATGAGGTAGCTAATCAGTTAAATGATTCTGGTGCAGAAGTTCTGATTGTCGTTGAAAACTTTGCGGCTACTGTTGAAGCTGCCCTACCTCATACCCCCCACCTTAAAAAAGTTATTGTGACTTCAATTGGTGATATGTTAGGAAGTATCAAAGGATCTATTATTGATTTTGTACTGCGGTATATTAAAAAAATGATTCCTTCTTGGCATATTCCTCATCATATTCGTATGAGTAGTGTATTTAAAGAAGGAGCAAAAGCAACCTTTACACCAATGGCACTTAACCATGATAGCCATGCTTTCTTACAATATACAGGGGGGACAACAGGTGTACCTAAAGGCGCTATTCTTACTCATGGTAATATTGTTGCTAATGTTTTACAGGCTCATGCATGGGTACAAGCCTATATAAAAGAAGGTGAAGATCTTATCGTAACAGCACTACCGCTCTACCATATTTTCGCACTGACTGCCAACTGCCTTACCTTTATGCGTTTTGGTGCAACCAATCTCTTAATTGTTAATCCTCGCGATATAAAAGGATTTATTAAAGAAATTTCCAAATATAAATTTACCGCTTTTACAGGTGTTAATACCTTATTTAATGCCCTACTTAATAATGAAGCTTTCCGTAAAATTGACTTTAGCTCATTGCGTGTTACACTAGGCGGTGGTATGGCAGTACAAAATAATACCGCAGAAAAATGGAAAGCCGTTACAGGAGTACCGTTAGTACAAGCTTATGGACTCACAGAAACTAGCCCTGCGGCAACGGTTAATCCGCTTGATTTAGAGACTTTTAATGGTTCTATTGGTTTACCGATTTCTTCTACTTATATTAAGATTGTAGATGATGATGGTAAAGCATTACCTATTAATGAGGTTGGTGAAATTCTGATTAAAGGCCCTCAGGTGATGAAAGGTTATTGGGGAAAATCTGATGAAACCACAAAAGTCTTTGATGAAGAAGGCTATTTCCGTAGCGGTGATGTTGGCTATATGGATGAAAACGGTTTTGTGTATCTTGTTGATCGCAAAAAAGATCTGATTATTGTTTCTGGTTTTAATGTTTATCCTAATGAAGTGGAAGATGTCGCCGCTTCACACCCTGGGGTATTAGAAGTTGCCGCTGTCGGTGTTGATAATGGCCCAGCTGGAGAGTTGGTCAAGTTATTTGTTGTTCGTAAAGATCCTAACCTAAGTGCTGAAGCGCTTATTGCCCATTGCCGTAAAGACTTAACCAAATACAAAGTCCCTAAACAAGTAGCTTTTGTTGATGAACTACCTAAAAATAATGTCGGCAAGATTTTAAGACGTCAATTACGGGATAAGTAATATATTCTTGTCCAATACAAGAGAAATACTTAATAGATTATCATTAATAGAATTAGGGGCTATATAGCCCCTTTTATTTAGTTTACTTAACCTTTGTTTTTTCAAAAAACTTACTGTTATTAAATTAAGCTCTCTTTTTTCTAATCTTTATCAGCATAAAAATAGTATCAAAATAAGGTACAACATTTAGGGCTAATTTACTATAGCCCCCTTTTCTACTATAACCCCACAGAAAACTACTCTTTTGTTGGATTTAACATTCTTTCTATTTGCTCTCGTTTATAGTTTGGTGCACACATTTGGATAAAATCAAAAATATAATCTCGTGCAAAAATACCTTTGCGCAGACCGATACGCGAGATATGCTTTCCAAACAAGTGCCCTACCGGAATACCAACTAAATTTGTATCACGGCGAGGGTTAAAAGCAATCCCTGCAATAATCCCTACACCAAGTTCAACATCTACATAGGTTTTAATGACATCCGCATCAATCGCCTCTAAAATAATATCAGGTTTCACACCAGCGACTGCAAAGCTAGCATCAATAGACTTCCGACCAGAGAAAGCACTATCATAAGTAATAATAGGATATTGTGCAATTTGTGCTGCAGTAATATTACGAGCTTGACTAGAGGTTAATTCAGTCAAAGGATGATCTGGTTTTACTACAACCGTATGACTCCACTCATAACATGGGAATGTAACAATACCAGAAACAAGTCCCAAGGTCTCTGTTGCCACAGCAACATCTACCTCTTCAGATAAAAGCATATTGGCTAACTGTTGTGGACTCCCTTCTGCTAAAGACACTCTTACCTTAGGAAATTTTTGCTTGAAATTGACAATAATTTCAGGTAAAAAATAACGCGCTTGAGTATGCGTACAACCAATAATAAGTTCCCCCTCATCTTGTTTCGCATATTCATCACTAACACGTTTTAAATTATCCACTTCACGGATAATGCGCTCAATCACCGCAGCTACCGTTTGTCCGGGTTTTGTTAAACCCTTAATCCGCTTTCCATGACGCTCAAATACCTGCAAGCCCAATTCATCTTCAAACTCAATAACTGCTTTTGATACCCCTGGCTGCGATGTATAAAGTGCCTGTGAAGTTTCTGTTAAATTATAATTACGTCGAATAATTTCCCTAATATACCGAAATTGTTGCAAATTCATATGATACCTCTTTATAACAATATTATTATAATAAATAAAAACATTATTTTATATTTCATTTGGTTATATAGATATAATTACTAATTCTAGACTTTTTATAGACTTTTTATAGACTTCAGAAAATACAACTGATTTAAATCCTATTGGACATAATAAGAAAATGACTATCTATTTCTTATCCCTAGTGAAATTAATCACTAAAGTAAAGTCACACCGCTTACAGCATGATTCCATCATTTAAAATACTCTTCTTTACGTTTAAATGGGGAGTATTTTTATCCTAAGAGATACCCACTTACTTTAAGTATTCATCATCATAAACAATGCTTAATAGCATTCTTCATACAAAGATAAGCTATAATACGAACCTATCTCCCCATAGTTCAATGGATAGAACAAATTCCTCCTAAGAATTAGATGCTGGTTCGATTCTGGCTGGGGAGACCATCAAATAAAAATAATAGGTAATAATTGGGAATAAATAAAGAGAATAACCAATTGATTTAAAACATATTTTTATAAAAACAAAATAAAAGGAAATTATAGGAATTAAATGGTAATAACCTAAAGCGTTGGTACAAATATTGGTAAAATCTCAATAATTAATAACGAGAGGATTTTATAAAATGAGTGCATTAACTGATTCAAAAATTAAAACGTTTAAAATAGCTAATAAAATAGAAAAGAAATCAAATAGGAGCGATTTATATTTATTGTATCTATCATCAATAAAATAGGAAAGATAATGTCTCAACAATCAGTACAAAATAAAAAAACCTCTCAACTCAATACACAAGCCGTAAAATTTGAGCTTGATGGAGAAGCAGGAAAACGTGTGGTTCTTGCCGCTGCAAGACGTGTCATCAAAATACATCAAAAAGAAATTAAAGCCTTGGCATACAAATAATTTTACTAGTTTAATCCCTTAGTATTCATCAAGAAATTCTAGAAAATGAACCCAATCAAAAGGTTTTTCTGATAGGTAAACCTAAATCAGCGATTGTTTAAATAGATCATCAAAAACCCTAAAAAACTAATAATATTTCTTTCTGATACTATAACTATCCTTTATGCAATAACTATTGCATAAACCCATGCATTTCCTAATGAGAATAAATGTCAAGACTAGGACTATTTTCTTACCTAACCACCAAGCTATTAAATTATATTAGTCACACTTAAATAAAGGTCAGGCAAACACCTTCACAGATAATTTCTACTGGGTATAAAGAGTATGCATACACCCTATAATCAATAGGGCAATATATTAAAATGCTTATCTAACTTACTATAAGCCTTTTCAACAAATTCAACTTTAGTAGCGTGGCGAAAATCAAGCAAACGATCAATTTGTGGAAGATGCACATCTAAACGTCTAGCCATCTCTGCTTTTTTTACCCCTTGAGCAACCATCTCATTTAGTAAAAAAACTTTCATTGACTGTAAAATAGATAGCGATACAAGATATTGTCCTGATTTTACCTTACTAGGTAGAGGAATAGAACGACGATCATCAAAGTAAAATTCAAGTGCAGTTTGTAAACCCTCTTCTGCCTCTAATAGTGCTTCTTCTATATCATCACCCACACTTGCCATCTCTGGAATATCAGGGCAAGTAACCAGATAAGAGCCATTAGTATCTTGAATAACATCAACAGGATATTGTAACATTGCGTACTCCTAGAAGGGACAGCCCCCCAAAGAGGCTGTCTTTACTTCACTTTATGCCTAAGTCTTTTTTGATTTTATTCTCTAAAAATTTACCCATCTCTTTGCTACCATGATAAGGGAAAACTGTTTGTTTACCATTTAACGTTACCTTACGGTGACTACCACGTTTGTGGGTTTCAACAGTACATCCTAGAGAAATCAAATATCTTAGGTATTCACTGTATTTCATAAGTAGGCCTCCTTATTAGATACAGCGGTTCTATTATAACAACAAAATTGTTATAACACAACATTTTTGTTGTGTTTGTATGTATAAATTATCACTAGATAGTTTTCTACTATTTACTTTCAAATACCCAACTAATAACTCTTAAAATAGGACTATTTGAAAAGACTAAAAAGTAATTAAGATCAAAATAAGCCATCAATAAAGTGATTAATACTAAAATACTATATCTCTCTCTAATGATTGAAAAGGAATATTTATGTTTTATCCAGCACGTTTTGAGCCAGCCGAATTTAAAGCATTATAATTTTGTAAGTAATAAATTATAGTTACTCACTAAAGAGCCTTCTTTACTCACTTCTATTTCAATTTATAAAATTAAACACAAAAATATTAAGAAAAATAAAAAGACTTTCTCTTATTCTCAAAAGGATATAAAATTTAATACAAAAGAAAGGGTAATTTTATCCTATTTATCAATAGCTTAAAATAGGTAGGAAGTTTATAAAACCTCCGAAAGAGTCTCTTATTCTCTGCTTTATTTCACATCAAATGTTCTATGAAATATCTCTCTAAAAAATCGTTTATCTCACTAATGGTGGCTTTATGTTGTGTTGCTTGTAACCCTCTTTCTGATTTAGAAGCACAAAAAGAGGCTTTGCTTTCTCAATTAAAACAATGTCCTCCTTCTGAAACGCAGAATAATACCACAGAAGCAGAAAAACTAAATGATTGCCAAAAAGAACTCACTCATCAACTTCAAAATATTGATCAAGAAATTTATAAGGCTAAATTTGGGGGTAATTACTCAGAACTTAAGCCTTATACTAACGGATACTGGCTGGCCATAAAAAAACCTTTTTTTGCCATACAAAGGGATAAAATTGGTATATTAGACCCCAACGGGAAAGAAATCATTGAGCCTAAATACCTTGATTTTGCACAGATACAAACCAAAAAACCTCTCATTCCTTACGCTGATTATTACTATAACAGCTTCTACCTTAATATACCTAATATACCTAATATACCTAATCCACTTATTGATCATTATAGTTACCTATTCCCTGTTATCTATTTACAAGATGCTAATGGGAAATGGGGTGGTATCCATCTCGAAACAGGTCAAGAAGTTATTCCATTTAAATATAAGCTACCTCATTTACGAGAGGATTATATTTTGCTCATTGAAGAAGATGAGCAAGGTAATGAGATTTCTGAAATTTTAGTCAATCAACAAGGTAAAACTATTTTTAAACCTAGCTTATATGGAAAAGATTTTTACGATATTTTAGATGAACACTATATTGCGGTCTATCAAGACAATAAATCTATCCTATTAAAAGATCAAAAAGAAATCATTGTACTGGATGACAAAGTATACTTTTCTATCCGTGATAAATTTATTCTTGTGGAAAGTCGTGAAACATTACACAAAAAGATTTATTCATTAGATGGGCATTTATTGTTTGAAGCAGATAATAGCTATATTAGCATCTTATCTCCAAACTCAGATCTTATTTATATCGAGTCTTTTGTAGGGAGAGGGAAAAATAAATTAATTGATACCTCAGGAAAAATACTTTTCTCCGATATCTATAATGTAAGTAAAATTACTGATTCTCTATTTTCACTGGAAAACCACAACCGTAAAGAAGCCATTATAGATCTAAAAGGTAATCTACTAACTGATTTTACATATGATGGACTCAGTAGTTTAGATGAAAAGCATAATCTCTTCAAATTCTTTCTTAATGGTAAAAAAGGGGTTATGGATACAAGTTTGGATATTATTTTTCCCGCTATTTATGATGATATTGCGATAAGAGATAACAAATTATTTGTGTCCCAATATGAATATAATAAAACAACAGTATTCACCTTAGATGGAAGACCTTTTACTAAGATTCCTCATAACTATATTTATCAACAAGGGAACTTTATCATAGTAGGTAGAGATAAAAAAGAAGCCTTACTTTCTTCTGAAGGTAAAGCATTAACCCCCTTTGAATATGATAAAGCAAGTATTCATATATTTACACTAAGGAATAAAGAAGAGAATACCGTAAATCATCCATATCACACAGGAGATTTAGCCTTTGCTCAAATACAAGGTAAATATGGGGTAATTGATTCAATAGGCAATATCATTATCCCCTTTGAGTATGAACATTTACGCTACCTAACCGATAATTTATTTGCCTTTAAACTTAATGGTAAATTCGGTATATTTGACATCAATAAACATATTATTTTTGATGCTGTTTATGATGATATTAAGTATAGTTATTATAATCCTCACTTGTTCTTTGTTAAACAAAATAATCAATCAGGAGTGATCGATATAAAGGGAAATATCATTATTCCCCTTATTTATGAGGAATTAAGGGAGTATCAGCAATATCTTTTCCTTAAAAAAGAAGGTAAATGGGGATTATTTGACCTTAACCGACATCAATTTATGACTGATATTAAATATGATACAGAATTTGTGGTTAATATCGTATTAAGTCACGGTCTCTTTTCAACAAAATGGCATAATGAGCTTATTTTCATAACGACAGAAGGAAAATATCCGGCAAGTTATTTACAAAAGTTAGAGGATAATAAAACACTATTTGGTGTTGAATTATTACCTAAGATAACTATTTCTGATACCCCTACATCAGAAGGAAAAACAGAGTTTGAGCAATTTGAAACCTTACTCAAGCAATTTAAAAATCATTTACTTGATTTTGAAAATATCGCCGATCAAGATTTAGAAAAGTTTATACAAAAGGTTCATCTTTCTCTTGAAAACAAAAAGGAAGAAGCTCAAGCAATCTTAACGCATTCGTTTAAAGATTCAGAAATGGCTTATTTAGCCAATTTATATTTGAATGCGACTTATTTGGATATTCAATTTTTAAATAAATTAAAAGAAGAATTGACATCTGACGTTGAAGGAATATCAATGGATCTCTATATACACTTATTATTAGACTACCTAAATCCTAAAAATATTGCTATGGCTGAGATGAAAGACGTTAAGGAAAAACTACAACATAAATATAAATAGAGATTTAATCATACCTTTCTAAAATAACGTTTTTTCCCTCATTAACCCACTCTTATGAGTGGGTCTTTTCATCTAATACCTTAAAAGCACTACCCCTCTATAGCTACTTCTACAGGTGTCGCCCCTAGTAAATCGACAATAACGTTAGGATTAAGTCGTAAAATATACCCTCTTCTCCCCCCATTAATATAAATATTTTCATAATCCAAAATAGTTCTCTCTATCCAAACAGGCATTTTCTTACGCGTACCAAAAGGCGAAGTTCCCCCAATTTGATAACCTGAATGTTTAGGTGCTTGCATAGGATCAACCATTTGGATTTTTTTTGTTTTAAGCTGACGGGCAAGATTTTTAGTGGATACCTCACGATCACCATGCATCAGTATAATATGAGGTTTTCCCATCTCATCTTCAACAATTAATGTTTTGATAATCTGATGCTCATCAACCCCTAACTGCTTAGCCGTTTCAGCCGTTCCCCCATGTTCAATATATTCACAAATATATTCATCATAAAGAACCCCATGTTTTTTTAAAAACTGCGTTGCAGGCGTTTCAGAAATATGTTTTGATTTACTCATAAATACCTACCCACCTAAAAATACTAATCAATTATTTTAAAATAATTTTTTAAAAGCACAGAGAAATAATAATTAACCAAGCGAGTTTTGCAAGTATCTCGAGCAACTACGACTTAATATTATTTATCGTGCTTTCAAAATAACTGCTAACTAATTTAGCCTCAATATATCGTTATTTAAAATAACCTTTTATAAGCAAACCTTTTTATAAAAAGCACGGAGAAATAATAATTAACCAAGCGAGTTTTGCGAGCAGAGCGAGCAACTGTTCGAGCGACTTAATATTATTTGTAGTGCTTTTAATAAACGCTAATTAATTTAGCCTCAATATATCGTTATTTAAAATAACCTTTTATAAGCAAACCTTTTTATAAAAAGCACGGAGAAATAATAATTAACCAAGCGAGTTTTGCGAGCAGAGCGAGCAACTGTTCGAGCGACTTAATATTATTTGTAGTGCTTTTAATAAACGCTAATTAATTTAGCCTCAATATATCGTTATTTAAAATAACCACTACGCTCTTGGATGATGCTTTTGATGTAACTGCTTTAATCGCTCTCGAGCAACATGCGTATAAATTTGCGTAGTAGAAATATCCGCATGGCCTAATAGCATCTGCACAACTCTTAAATCAGCACCATGGTTAAGTAAATGCGTTGCAAAAGCGTGCCTCAATACATGGGGGGATAAAGGAATCTTAATACTTGTCTGCAAAGCATATTTTTTAATAATCTGCCAAAAAGCCTGTCTTGTCATACCCGTTCCAAAGCGAGATAAAAATAAATCATCATTCACCTGGTGTCCCAATAGTTCAGGACGTGCTTTTTGCATATATTCTCTTAAATAATATTCTGCCGTTTCTCCAATAGGAACAATACGATCCTTCCCTCCCTTACCCATTATCACACGGATAACCCCCTCATCAAGATTCAGATGTAATGTTTTTAAGGTGACTAACTCCGTCACTCGAAGACCAGTCGCATATAAAGTTTCTAACATGGCTCGATCCCTCAAACCAGCAGCACTCTCCAAGTCAGGTGCTTCTAATAATTCATCCACCTGCGTTTCACTAATGGTTTTGGGAAAACGCATTCCTTGCTTTGAAGAATGTAAAGAAAGTGTCGGATCTTCCGTAAAATAACCCATTCGTAAAGCCCAAATAGCAAATCGTTTTAAACTCGCTAACCGTCTATTCGCCGTACTGGGTTTTACCTCAGCTCCCATCGCAATAAACCATTGTTGTGCTTTATTGGCATCTAATTGGATTAACCCAATAGGAGGTTTTTGTATATGTAAATAATCTACTAAGGCTTCTAAATCTTGACGATAAGCACTTAGTGTATTTTTAGATAAGCCATCTTCTAGCCATAAAGCATCTAAAAAAGCATCAATATATTCTTGATCCATACAGTCTAATAAAAAATACAATAACCTATTGTATCGCTTTATGATTCGATATAGCTCTCACTATTGATATATTCCTCATTTATCACTTATTTTTATTATGTATTTTTAAAATTGATATTAATAACTACTTATCAAGTTTAGTGATTTAAAAATACTTAATATTTAAACTAGTTTTATATAAAATGATATGACTATTGTTTAAACATCCATAAAAATCTTTAATGATGACATAAGTTTTAGGGAAAGTAAGAAACTACTGAGTAACTACAAAGCATTCGACAAGACTTGTAATAACAACTTATAAAGTGATTTAAAAATACCTTATACTTAAACTATTTTTTTAAAAACTATATTCCTAAAAAGCACAGCAAAATAGCACATAACGACAACAACCAAGCCACTTATCACTATTTGCTATGCTTTTATGAAATCAATCAATTTATTTAAAAGTACCTAAGTTATTTTTAAATACTAAAATTCATACCGTAAACCAATATTAATATTCCTACCCGGTGCAGTAAAACGATCTGCATTTGCTGCATTAATCGCTAATGGAATACTCGCCGTTGGTCGTCCTTGATCTTGTGTTGCTTTAGAAATCAAGGCTAAATAAGAAATATCATTCCAGTTCCAGTATTTTTTATCAAATACATTATTCACATTAGCGGTAATCGTAAGATTTTTAATTGGTTTCCAATACATACCTACATCAAAAATAGAATAACGACGGGTTGGGTTATAAAGATAAGCTGAAGATTGTTCAATATCCTTATCGGCTTTGGCTTGAGAATACGTCCATTGTACATTAGCACCAAATTCTTCCCCTTCATAGCTAAAGCCTAAGCGAGTTTTGAGCGGTTGGATACTATTAATCGGTGTTTTTACGCCATTATTCTTAGCTCTACCTCGCGCATAAGCAAACCCTGCATTAGTATGGAAATTACCGTAGAAATTCCACTTCATATCCGCTGTTATACCATACACCTTAGCACTATCAAGATTATCATATTGGATAAAGGATGCATAACCTTGTGTTGGTTTAGCTACCCAGTCAATAAAGTGATGATAACGGTTATAGTAACCTGTTACTAAATACCGTAAACCTGCTTTTTCACCCTTAATACCAAGCTCAAAATTATCCGCTGTTTCTGACTTTAATTTAGCATTACCCACAACAGCAACATTAACCGTTTGCGGTCGTCCAGTCATAGGATTAAAAAAACTCACACTTTCAAAAAAGTAAGACGTTAGTTGCTGGGGAGAAGGCGTACGAACACCGCGAGAGTATTGAATGTAGGGGATAAACTCTGGCAATGCTCGATATTCAAAACTAATTTTAGGTGTAAACTTTGTTTCTGATTGCTTAGCATATTGAAATTGTGCAATGTCACTCACCGCATTTTTAGGTTTCATACGATAGTGAACAAAACCAATTTGTGGGGTAACAACAAATTTACCAAAAGACAACTCATCTTCAAAATATACCGTCAATTTATCTTGTGAAGTATCTGCTGTAGGATGACCGTTAAAATACGCACGCCCCAAACCAGCTAAACGTGGATGACGATAAGCAGGACGCTCATATATTAAGTGATTGCTAGATTTTGCATGACTATAAGTAAAACCATAACGTAATACTTGAGGAACCGCCCCATCAATAAACGTCATAAAATCACTATTAATACCATAAACCTTATGTGTTGTATCTGTCATCTCACGGCGATAATTACGCAAACCCTGACGGAAACGATAATTATCAAATGTGGCATCTTGATAATACACTTGCGTTTTAGCATACTGTAACCAACCATGCTCATTACTATATTCATGACTTAAAGAAAAGCGAGTCCTATCCACTTTATCCGATGAATGGCCATATTGCTGTACACCTGTACCACTATCAATATTGGTCATATCAAGGCTCAATAAATTTGTATCTGTTTTTTTACGTTGATATTCAAAAGCGGCACCAATCCGATGATGAGGATTCATTTGATAATAGTGCTTAGTCAATACATAATAACTTCGCGTATCCGCAGGATTAGGCTCGGTTCGTAATGCACCACGACTACCGTTAGTCCCTTTATTTTTAGTTTCATGACCATCACGTATCGTTGTCATTAACATGCCTTGATAATCACCTACTTTAATTGCTCCCCCTACCGTACCATACACAGAACGATCAACACTGTTATAACCCGTACCAATAAAGCCACCTGTCTGTTGTCCCTTTAATAAATCCTCTGGTTCTAAGGTAACAAAATTCACACTTCCCGATAGGCTATTGGCAGAACCTGCATATTGTACATCCGCACTACGCAAACCTGTCACTTCTATATAATCATCACGCCCAAACTCACTACCATAAGAAATAAAGTGCTTACTCTCTTGTGTTTCTGGTAGGGGAATACCATCAATCGTTGAAGTAATGCGGTTCCCTTGTAAACCACGAATATTTACACCCTCTCCGCCAGAACGTGTATTTTGTAATTGACTACCATAAACGTCCATTTTATTCGCAAAAAGATCCCTAACATCTTTTACCTGACGTAAAAAGATACTCTGACGATCTACCCTTGTATTGACTAAAGTATCACTTTTCTCCACCTCAGTTACATAAATCGTTTCAAGCTGATCTTGCTGAGCAAAAGCATTTGTACTTAATGCTAACGCTATAAAAGCCGCTACTTTTTGCATTGATAAAACTCCCTTTAAATAATATTATTAAATGATAATAATTCTCATTATATTAAATTTTAAATGCAAAATGGCACTTTTCTATTTTTTACATAGAATGACAAAATGGTTGCACATCAAATAGCCAATAAGTAATCTCCTATCATGATTATCCCTCCTCTGCATTTTGGATTTTTTTATAAATAGCAATATAAATTGCTAAACCAAATGAACCGCATACAAAAATCACGATAGCCGTTGCGTAAAAAATATCACCGATACCGACTAATGGAGAAACAATACCTCCTAGAAAGAAGGGAGCAAAACCCAATAAAGCAGAGGCACTACCCGCATATTGACGCTCGCTTTCCATCGCCAAAGAAGAAATAGCAGGAAAAGTTAATCCCATTAATAGCAACATCATAAAAAAGCCAATTTCTACAAAGAGCCAATAAGGTTGAGTGATTAAGACAGCTATCGTATAAAGTGCTGCCACACAAAAACCAAGTACCCCTATCGCTAAGGCTTTGCGATTCGTCATTCTTCCCCCCATATTAGCCCCTAGGACTAATGCTGCCCCATTCGCACCAAAGCAAAGACTAAACGCAAAAGCACTTAACCCATAAAACGTCTGCAAAATAAAAGGAGAGGCCGCAATATAGGCAAACATTGCACCCAGTAAAAAGCTCTCAATCCCCACATAGCTCATAAATAAGCGATTTTTAATAATAATACTAAATGTTTTAAAAGACGATAAAACAGAACCTTGTAAACGGTTTTCTTCTTTTAAACTTTCTTGTAGTCGGAAACAAAATAACAGAACAACAACCCCTATCAAGGTTAAGAAAACAAATATCCCTTTCCAGCTAATATACGCTAATAACAAACTCCCTAAAATAGGTGAGATAATCGGTGCAAGACCGTTAATTGTCATTAATAATCCAAAAAAACGGGTCATCTCTCGCCCACGATACAGGTCTGTTGCGATTGCTCGAGAAATAACCACACTCCCTGCGGAAGATAACCCTTGGACAATACGCCACACAATCATACTTTCAATTGTATGTGAAAATATAATCAATACCGTACTGAGGATATAAATAAGTAAGGAAATTATTAATGGTTTTTTACGACCAAACTTATCACTAATCGGGCCAAAAAAGAGCTGACCAACGGCTAAGCCAATCATAGCCGTTGTCAGTGTCAGCTGTGTCATTGAAACAGAAGTAGCAAAAAATAGGGTTAATTCAGGTAAAGCAGGTAAATATAAGTCAACAACAAAGGGACCAAATGCCGATAATACCCCAAGTAATAAGACTAAAAAGAGTTTAGAATTAACGTTATTCATTGTATTTTTAACTATTTTGCAGATAATGATTTAATAGAACTTATTATTAACAATTAGGCTGATTGGTTTAATTGCTTAAATCCCCTATAGGCAATATACCCAAAGAAAATACCAAATAAAAAATCCCCTATACCGTAGGTACGAAAGAATATATCTATATACAGTTGTGATGCAGGTAAACTCTCTAGCTTCTCTGCTTGTGTAAGTAACCAATAAATCCATGCTCCAGCATATACCATTTTTTCGATACAGAATACAGCAATCAATTTAGGCACAGTAAAATACTGATGAGAAACAGATAAATAAGCAAGCCCCCATAAAATAATCCCTATTTGTCCCATAATAGAAAAGACTATTGGATCAAGCTCTGCTAGCGTTTGATTTGTAAAAAACTGGGTAAACCCTAAAATACCTATCAGATTATAGATACCCGCAAGATAAAATCCATAACGGATTGGACTGTTTGAATTTGTCATCATTATGCCCAAAATAGTCAATAATAAAAATCTTGTGGCGTATTATAACGAGAAAAATACTAACACTTCGCTTAGTTAAAATACCGTAAACATTACATAACATCTTCTTTTCATATTACGGATGAATGTAAAGAAATATTTACGTTTACGGGAAAAAACTTAACTGCTGTATCTTGGCATGATCTTCTCGAATATAGCGAAAAATCAGCGTTCCCTCATAATTTTTGCGTTTACCTACCTCAACAGTTAAATGCCATGTTGGGATAGCGGCTTGATGCTCAAGTTGCTGAATAAAAGAAATTAAACGCCCTTGTTGTCGTAACTCATAAATATATTTTTCTTGAGCTGTCCATAAAACACCCTCTGTCGGCCCCTCTTTGGTAGCATCAAATGAAAAACCAGCATATCGAATAGCATAGCCATTTTTAATTTTGTCATAGGAAGGCACAAGGACTTCTGCTTGTAATAACTGCTCAAGTGCTTGTTTAGAGGGTCGAATACTTGGTGTTTTAGAATTACCTGCACGCAATAATAATAGCTCATCACAGATAGTCATAATATCTTGAGGATTGACTAATGATAAAAACTTCGACAAAGACGACCATGTTTTATCACTATCTGCTGATTTTGCATAATCACGCAAGAGTTTTAGTTGCTCGGTATTCATGCCAAATTCACTACACTATTTTTATTCATACGAAATATGGACACTATTCTACGCTTGACGAGGGGCTTTGACACGCATTTTTAGCCAAAATGCAAATACGACAGCTAAAAATACTAAACCATTAACAGATAAAATCCCCATCCAAAAATCAACCTTACCAGCACTAATCCACCCCCTCATCATATTAAGTAAATTCATATAAAGTAAGCCTACTAAACCTGCAATAATCACATTACCCGATCTACCCATACGTGGATTAACAGATCCCAATGGAATCGCTAATAAGGCGAGATTTAAAACCGCAATAGGTAAAGAAAACCGCCACATTAATTGCGAATCACTTCGACTATTATTATCGGCAAGTAACGCCATCAACGGTCTTGCTTTCATTTCATTAAGTGCTTTCTCTCTAATTTCATCTTCAGAAACGGCATTGCTATTCTCAACCCTTAATGTAATATCATCAAATGAAGATACACGAAGCTCTGGTGAATTAGGCACTAAATCATAACGACTTCCTGCACCTAAATTAATAAATCGTTCCCCTTTTTCATTGGTTGAAAAATTAGCATGAGCAGCATTAATCACACTAATCCCCCCTTCTTTACCCAGTTCTCGCACAAAGATTCTACCCATTTCATGATCAGGGTTAGTAGAGGGTTCAATAAAAAACACCCTATTTCCCCCAACAGTTTCAATAAATTGTCCTGTCGCTACTTTAGAAAGGTCAGAGCGTTGTGCGTAACGCTGTCGATATTCTGCCACTTGTTGATATGCCCATGGAGAACTAATGATCGTTAAAACAGCAATCAATACTGAAGTTGGAATCACCACTCGTAAAACAGGATTTATCCAATTTAATAAAGACACCCCACTTGAAAACCAAACAAACATCTCTTGCTCACGATAATTGCGTGAAACAGTTGTTAGAATCGCAATAAAGACTGAAACAATTAAAATAATCGGTAATGCGGTAATACTTGAAAAGGTAGAAATGGCTATCACCACATCAGCACCAATTGTACCAGCAGCTGCTTGACCTAATAATCTCACTAATAACACACTAAGCCAAACAATGATAAGTGTAGAAAAAACGACACCGGCATGACTTAAAATTTCAGCAACAATTGAGCGTTTGAATAGCGACATAACAAAACTTAGGTAATAATATAGTTATACAACAACTAGGTGATTAAAATGCAATTTACAATACAAACAAACCGTTCAATCGAACAATTAAAAACCCCTGCACTTTTTGTAGGTGTCTTTGAAGATGGCTTATTAGGCAGCATTGCAACACAGCTTGATTCTAAGGCAAATATTAAAAAAATCCTAAAAAAAGAGTTTAAGGCAAAACTAGGTAGTACACTCGTATTACGCCATATTGATGGCATTGCTGCCGAACGTCTTGTTTTGGTAGGCCTTGGAAACAAAGAGAATTATAACCCGAATACATTACTAACGGCTCATTCTACAATCACAGAATATTTAAAACAAAGTAGTTTAAGCGAAGGCATTAGTACACTTTTAGAAGAAACAGCCTCAATCAGTACACTTGATGCCGCCCGTTTTGCAGCTCGTGCTATCGTACTGGCTACGTATCAATATACAACCACACTCAGTAAAGCACCCGAACCTTTTGCACTCAAAAAACTTAGCTTTACACTACCTAAAGCACAAGAAAAAGAAGCAAAAATTGGTTTAGCACAAGGTCAAGCCCTCGGTAATGGAATGAACTTAACTCGAGAACTCGGTAATTTACCTGCCAATATCTGCACACCAGCTTATCTTGGAGAGCAGGCAAAATCTTTAGCAAAAACCTTTCCAACAATTAAAACAGATGTTTTAGCAAGAAAACAAATTGAAGCCCTAAAAATGGGGGCATTCTTATCCGTTGCCGCTGGTTCTGATCAAGACCCCCGTTTTATTATTATGCACTATCGCCCTGCTACCAAAAAATCCACATCACAAAAACCTATTGTCCTAGTCGGTAAAGGTGTTACCTTTGATACCGGTGGCATTTCGCTTAAACCAGGTCTCAATATGGATGAGATGAAGTTTGATATGTGTGGTGCCGCTTCTGTATTTGGTACGATGCGTGCTATCGCTGAAATTGGCATTAATCGTGAAGTGATTGCACTTATCCCAGCCACTGAAAATATGCCAAGTGGTCATGCAACAAAACCCGGTGATGTCGTTACCAGTATGTCAGGTCAAACCATCGAAATTCTCAATACAGATGCCGAAGGTCGCCTTATTTTATGCGATGCCCTCACCTATGCAGAACGCTATCATCCAAAATTAGTGATTGATATTGCTACACTAACAGGGGCTATTATTGTTTCATTGGGAAATATTAATACAGGGCTTTTCAGTAATGATGATGACCTAGCCCAAGCCTTACTACAAGCAGGTAAAAATACCCGTGATACCGCTTGGTTAATGCCACTTGAAGAGGCTTATCAAGAACGTTTACAAAGTAACTTTGCCGATATAGCCAATATTGGTGGGCCTGGTGCTGGTTCGATTACCGCCGCTTGCTTCTTATCACGTTTCACCAAAAACTATCGTTGGGCTCACCTTGATATTGCAGGAACTGCATGGTTATCGGGAACACAAAAGGGAGCGACTGGTCGTCCAGTACCACTTTTAGTTGATTTTTTATTAACACAATGAGTACCATCTTAATTGCTCATGGGGTAGAACACCGCATTCAACAAGCCTGCCAAACAGCTTATAAGTATTTTTTGGCAGGTCGCCCCCTATTTGTCTATTGTTCAGATGAAAAACGCCTATCTGGCTTTAGTAAAGCACTTTGGGCAGTTGAGAAGACTGCCTTTGTTCCCCATCCTATGTATGCAAGTGAAAGCATACCAACATGGATTATGCTTTGCACACATCTTTCAGAAAAAATAGAGCATCCTCTTGCTACCCCCTCAAATCCAACATGGTTAATGAATCTTGATATAGAATGCCCACCCTATTATCAACAATTTACACGCATTCTTGAAATTGTTTCTAATCATGAGGAAGATAAAAAGTATGCAAGAGAACGAATGATACACTATAAGACAGAGGGTAATGAGCTGGTTTATCATGCTTTAAATACATAAATTTCTTATTTCACCCTTTTTCGACTATTGTTTTTTTTCGTACTCTTGCTATACTTAGCAATAGCCTTATTGACACTAAGGTTGTTATCATTATTATGGAGAAGATATGAATTCTTACGATCAACACACTATCCAAACCCAACAAGCCGATTCCCTGATGGCTAAGAACCGCGTACTACGCAATACTTACCTCTTATTGGCTATTTCTATGATACCTACCGTGTTAGGTGCGGTATTAGCATTACAGCTCAATCTTTTTAGTAACCTTAATCCATGGGTAAGCACATTAATCTTTTTTGCAGGTGCTTTTGGTTTAATGTTCTTAGTAGAGAAAAACCGCAATAATGCCGCAGGGGTTGGTTTCCTACTACTCTTTACCTTCTTTATGGGTATGATGCTTTCTCGTATTTTAAGCTATACACTTGCTTTAAATAACGGAGAAAATGTTATTGCTATGGCATTTGGTAGTACCGCTATTATTTTTGGTGTGATGGCAACGATTGCAAGTACTAGTAAACGAGATTTTAGTTTCTTAGGTAAAACACTTTTTATGGGTGTTATTGTCCTTATCCTAGCAGCTATTGCTAATCTCTTTTTCCAAATTCCTGCTTTATCTTTAGCGATTTCTGCAGCAGCAACCGTTATTTTCTCACTCTACATTCTATTTGATGTTCAACGTATTGTGAATGGTGGTGAAACAAGCTATATCTCTGCAACATTAGCTTTATACTTAGATATTTATAATATTTTCCAAAGCTTATTACATATTTTTGGTGTCATTGGTGGCGATGATTAATTACAAATTACATCTATCATATATCTAATTATTATCTAAGACACATTAAGAGGGAGATTTATTCATTTCCCTCTTTTTTTATGAAAACTCAACTTAATAAATATATATTTATTAGAGGTGAAATGCAGTAAAAGCGTAGATAAGTAAGTGAGTTTTCTGAAATAACGCAAAAGAACGACGAGTTAATAGTGTTTGCAGTGCTTTTTTATAAAACAGTTATTCATCGTAAAAATATTGACTTATCCCCAACGATACTATCGTATGGATTGCACTACTTTTCGGGTATTAAGCTCATACTGAAAAATATATGTCTCTATCTTTGCTCGTAAGTGCTGACGTAAAGCAAGCTCAGAAGACAAATCATGAAAATCAGGTGCAACTTCACTATCCCCATACCCTAATTCTTTAAGTAAATACCACTCAAACCGCCTTAGCACACTTCGCTCATCAATGCCTGCACATAGACTTTCAAGTGCGTAGGTATATTCATCAAAAATAATAGGGTGTGGGTCTTCTTTAGGCAATCCTCTAAGTAATAACTCATTCATATACCACCCAGACATCAATATTTTAGAAGGAATAGCCAAAAAACCATCAAAATCAGCCTGTGTAATTGTCTTAACTTCTGCTTTTCCACTCCAAGAAATTAATAAGGGCTGAAAGTGCGACAAAATAGGCCTCATCACAGAGTAGGGTCGTTTTGCCCCCTTGGCAATACCTGCCACTAAACCATACTCTCGGCTAAATACCGTTGCAATACAGGAAGTCTCACTCCAAGGTTTTGCTTGTAATAAAAAAGCAGGTGTTTCAAGAACCTTATATTTATTCATAACCAAGATCACGCAAAGCACTTTCTTTATCTGACCAGCCTTTACGCACCTTAATATAAATTTCTAAAAAAACAGGTTTATCTAACATCTCTCGAATATCTTGTCTTGCTTCTGTCGCAATACGCTTCATATGTAAACCTTTTGCACCTAGTAAAATGGGCTTATGGCTTTCTCTTTCAACCACCACACAGGCATTAATATGAACACCTTCTTCTGTTTCATCCCATTTTTCAATTTGTACCGTACTTGCATAAGGAAGCTCATCACCAACTAAACGGAAGATTTTTTCTCGAATTAACTCACCCGTGATAAAGCGAACAGAACGGTCTGTCATCGCCTCTTCATCAAACATAGGTTCACCCTCAGGTAAGCGTTGTGCAATTTCATCCAGTAGAATATCTAGCTGAACCCCTTTGACGGCACTTAATGGCACAATAGCATCATAGGGGAATTTTTGAAGAATTTTAGTGGTAAAGGCAAATATATCATTTTTATTCTTGAGTAAATCTACTTTACTAATCACTAAAATACACTTTTTAGAGGAAGGCAGTAAAGGCACTACATTTTCATCACCCTCACTCCATTTGCCTGCTTCTACAACATGAACAACAACATCCACATCTGCCAATGTTTGTGTAACCACCCGATTCATCATTCGATTCATTGCACCGCCATGACGCGTTTGAAAACCCGGGGTATCCACAAAAACAAATTGTGTATTATTTTGTGTAAGTACCCCATGAATACGGTGTCGTGTTGTTTGTGCTTTACGTGAAACAATGGAAATTTTACTACCAATTAAGGCATTAATTAATGTTGATTTACCAACATTGGGTCGTCCGACAACGGCAATAAAGCCTGTTTTAAAAGGGGTATTTTCTATCATTTATTTTCTTGCTCCACAGCAACAGGTAATGTTAATTGCGTGACAATACGTTTAGACTTCATCGCTTTTCGAGTAGGGGCAATTTGTTTAAGTTGCTCAATTACAATCTTAGCTGCGGCTTGCTCTGCTGAACGACGACTTGCACCTAATGCGGTTGCCGCTAGATTAAGCGTAGGCACACTACATTCCACTTCAAACTGTTGATCATGTGCTGCCCCTGTTGTTGCTAATACCGTATAAGTCGGCAAGGGTAATTTACGTGCTTGTAGCATTTCTTGTAATAAGGTTTTAGCATCTTTACCTAAAGTAGAAAAATCAGCATCTTTCAATAAGGGTCGATAAAGATGTTCAATAACGTGTTGAGCCTGTTCAATATTACTATCCAAGTAAATCGCCCCAAAAATTGCTTCCATGGTATCGGCTAAAATTGAAGGGCGCCGAAATCCTCCACTTTTTAATTCACCCTCACCAAGCAATACCACATCAGGCAATTGTAATTTTATCGCCAAATCTGCCAATGTCTGCTGATTAACTAAACTAGAGCGAATACGAGATAAATCGCCTTCATCTTGATTATGTAATAAAGAAAAAAGCAAAGCCGCCACAGAGAAATTCAATATTGAATCCCCTAGAAACTCCAACCGTTCATTATGATTAATCCCATAACTACGGTGTGTTAAAGCACGCATCAGTAATTCTTTATTATTAAACTGATACGATAAACGCGCTTGTAATTTTTGATATTTCATTATTTAATCATCGTACCAATACGGTTAAACTCACTAAAATTCATCCAAACCACAAAGGCTTTACCAAGGATATAACGATCAGGAACAAAGCCCCAAAAACGACTATCCTGGCTATTATCACGATTATCACCCATGACAAAATAATGTCCATCTGGTACTTTACACTCTACCGCCGTTGAAGATAAATACTGGCAGTTTTCCATATAAGGGAAATTAATAATAGGACGAATCTGACTCAACATAGGTAATAATAAAATATCATGTTTTTTATCACCTAATGTTTCCTCATATCGTACAGGGCTACCACCTTGCTGACTTGGATTAATATAAGGCTCTTTTTCAACTAATGGAAGCTCTTTTCCATTTAAATATAAATGTTTATTTTCAAAACGAACCACATCACCTGGTACACCTACAACACGTTTGATATAGTTAATAGAGGTATCCACAGGATAGCGGAAAACAATTACATCACCATGAGCAGGAGAAGAAAAGGGAATAATTTTTTGATTAACAATCGGTAAACGAATACCGTAAGAGAACTTACTTACCGCAATCATATCGCCACTTTCTAATGTAGGTAGCATAGACCCAGAGGGAATACGGAATGGTTCAAATATAAATGATCTTAAAATAAATACAAATAAGATAACAGGGAAATAACTCACTGCATAATCAACTATTTTAGCGCGATGATTATCAGCATCTTTCGCACCATATTGATTAATACGGCGAGGTTTTAAAACCCATTTATCTAATAATTTAATACCCCATGCGACAACGAGTAATATAAAAAAGATAATTTCAAAATCCATAATTCACTACTCTCCTATTTATCTTCAACTTGTAAAATGGCTAAGAACGCTTCTTGAGGAATTTCTACACTACCTACTTGTTTCATCCGTTTTTTACCTGCTTTTTGTTTTTCAAGTAATTTACGTTTACGTGTAATATCACCACCATAACATTTTGCTAAGACATTTTTGCGTAAAGCTTTTACATTTTCACGAGCAATAATTTCAGCACCAATTGCTGCTTGTACCGCCACATCATACATCTGGCGAGGGATTAAACCACGCATTTTACTCACCACCTCTCGCCCACGGTAGCGAGCAACCGAACGGTGAACAATCATCGATAAAGCATCTACTTTATCACCATTAATCAGTAAATCTACCCGTACAACATCTGCACTACGATATTCTAAGAATTCATAATCCATTGAAGCATAACCACGAGAGACCGATTTAAGTTTATCGAAGAAATCTAAAACAATCTCTGCCAGTGGAATTTCATATGTAAGATGCACTTGGCGACCATGATAACTCATATTTTTCTGAATACCACGCTTATTATTACACAAGGTCATCACTGGACCAACATAGTCTTGTGGCATAAATAAGGTCACATTCACCATAGGCTCTCGAATATCACGAATCATACCCACATCTGGCATACGCGAGGGGCTATCAATCATGACGACTTCACCATCTGTTTTTTCAACCTCATAAACAACAGATGGTGCTGTGGTGATAAGATCCATATCAAACTCACGCTCAAGCCGTTCTTGCACAATTTCCATATGCAATAAACCCAAGAACCCACAGCGGAAACCAAAGCCTAACGCTTGAGATACCTCAGGCTCAAACATTAAGGCGGCATCATTTAATTTTAATTTTTCAAGTGAATCTCTTAATTGATCATACTCACTACTTTCAACAGGATAAAGCCCTGCAAAAACTTGAGGTTTAACCTCTTTAAATCCTGGAAGTGGGTCAGCTGCAGGTGCTTGTGCTAGGGTGATAGTATCCCCTACTTTTGCGTGAGCTAATTCTTTAATCCCAGCAATCACAAAACCTACTTCGCCCGCAGACAGTTGTGGTCTTGATGATGATTTAGGAGTAAAGACACCAATTTGCTCCACCAAGTGAGAAGCACCTGTTGCCATAAAACTAATTTTATCTTTTTGTTTGAGTGTACCATTAACGATACGCACCAACATTACTACACCCACATAATTATCAAACCATGAGTCAATAATTAAGGCTTGTAAAGGTGCGGTGGGATCACCTTTAGGTGGGGGTACTTTTTTGACAATCATTTCAAGAATATCATCAATTCCCACTCCCGTCTTAGCACTGGCTAAAATAGCATCACTCGCATCAATACCTATCACATCTTCTATTTCTGCTCTTGCTTGCTCTGGCTCTGCTGATGGTAGATCCATTTTATTTAGAACAGGAATCACCTCAACACCTAGCTCAATAGCGGTATAGCAATTGGCAACAGTTTGTGCTTCTACACCCTGACTGGCATCTACCACTAATAATGCCCCCTCACAAGCAGATAAAGAACGACTCACTTCATAAGAAAAGTCCACATGCCCCGGGGTATCAATAATATTAAGATTATAGACCTTGCCATCTTGTGCTTTATATTGCAAAGCAGCGGTCTGAGCTTTAATGGTAATACCACGTTCACGTTCAATATCCATAGAATCAAGAACCTGTGCAGACATTTCACGATCTGCCAATCCCCCTGTACGTTGGATTAAACGATCAGCCAACGTAGATTTACCATGGTCAATATGCGCAATAATAGAGAAGTTACGTATATGTTGCATTCAAGAAATCAATCAAAAAAATTAATCATTACCAATTATGTAGGGATAAAACCCTATCAATGGCTATTACATTACCATTATCAAATTAGCCTATTATTATCATGTAAATTTTTTACATAAAGGTATATTATACGCTAAATGATACGCTATTTAACCTTTATTTTCTTTGTCATAGATGATTACAACCCATAAGTATCCTCTATTTAAATAATAGATAAGAGAATACCCTTTTTATTTCAGTAAACTATTATCCCTAGAAAAACAAAACTACATCCATCACAGTGCCGTTTTTCAGGTAGTACAAGCAAGAAACTAGCTTCAGTATTTTATTACTAAAGAAAAGCGATTTATCTTTTTATCCATTATTGCGCTTTCATCTAAAGAAAAATAGACATTATTTATTTTTATACCCCTGATTTTTTACCCTTTTTAAAATGATTCAACGGTATTATTGCTTAAAGGTGGTAGAATAGTCTGACTGGTTAAGCACTTATTTTTAGATAGGAGGTTTTTATGAAAATAGGTATTGCTGGGGCTGGACTTGCAGGTCGTTTATGTGCATTTTTATTATCCAAGCAAGGGCATGAAATAACGGTTTTTGACCCTGCAAGTGGGCCATCAGATCCAGTCGCTTCAGGATTTGCAGCAGCAGGTATGCTCAGCCATGTGGCAGAATTAGAAAAAGGGGATAATAATATCTACAACTTAGGCGTACGCTCCCTTGAACTCTGGAAGCATATTGTCCCTCAACTGGTTGAACCCGTTGAATTACATTATAACGGTAGCCTTATGCTTGCCCACCGTGGCGATGAAGGGGCTGCCAATCGTCTGATTTCTCTTTTATCACATAAAGCACCCGCTGATCAACAGCCACAAAAAATTTCACTTGAACAATTGAAAATTGAAGAACCCTCTATTTCAGGTGTTGCTCATGCATGGGCATTACCCAACGAAGGGCATATTCATACGCGACAAGCAATGCACGCTTTATATGCATCAAGTGCCAATACACATTGGCATTGGCAAACACCCGTCAATAAACTATCCCCACAAACTATTTTTACTCAAGAAGGGGAACATCATTTTGACTGGGTTTTTGATACGCGTGGTTTAGGTGCTCGTGAAGTTAAATTCCCTAATGCACATACCCTTTCTTGCCAAAATGTCCGTGGAGTACGTGGTGAAGTGCTATGGTTACAAGCCCCTACTCTGTCACTTAGCAGACCGATTCGTTTACTTCACCCTCGTTATTGTGTGTATCTCGTTCCTCGCAAACCCGATATTTTATTTATTGGGGCAAGTGAGATTGAAAGTGAAGATCGTTCCCCTATTTCGGTACGAACAACTGTCGAACTATTAACCGCTGCTCATAGCGTATTACCCGAAATTGCAGAAGCTCGGATTATTCATACAGAAACCAATTTACGACCTGCATTAATTGATAATTTCCCTCGTATTGAGACTGAACAAGGATTAAGCCGTATTAATGGTCTTTTCCGTCATGGTTGGTTAATTGCTCCTGCCATTGTAGAAAATGCCTTACAAGCGATGCTAGGAGAGCAATACTCCGCCATGTCCTAATAGTCACTAAATTGTTATAATCAATTAACCATAAAATAGCGATATTAATAATCAACAACCCTTTATATCGCTATTGTTTCACTTTTAAATAGTCGTATCATGATAATCACTGTATATATTAATGGGCAAGCCAAAGAGATTACAGATCAAACCTCTTTAGCGACATTTATTCAACAATTACAAATAGCATCTGGTGAAGAGGATGACCCTAAAAGTATTGCTACTGCTGTAAATGAAGAATTTATTCCTCGTACAGCACGAGAGCAGTATTATTTAAAAGAAGGGGATCATATTATGACGTTTTCACCCATTACTGGTGGTTAATCTGTCTATACTCAATGATAACTTTTCTAAAGGATTCATAATGTCTTATACCTTAGCCGATGTTTCATTAACTAGCCGATTTTTTTTAGGAACAGCCACTTACCCTTCACCCAAAGTATTAAATGATGCCATTATTGCCTCAGAGGCACAGGTGGTTACTGTAGGACTAAAACGCCAGTTATCCCCCCATCAAAATACCTTAACCAAAAGCACTACCGATGGAGTGGAAAATACTTTTTTTCAAATGCTCAAAGAAAGCGGTGCCCGTTTATTACCTAATACCGCTGGCTGCAAAACCGCTCGTGAAGCCATCACATTAGCACATATGGCACGAGAAATTTTTGATACTCACTGGATTAAATTAGAGGTTATCGGTGATGACTATACCTTACAACCCGATCCTACTGAATTATTAGTCGCCACACGAGAACTTATTAAAGAGGGGTTTGAAGTCTTCCCCTACTGCACGGATGATCTAGTTACTTGCCAACGTTTATTAGATGCAGGTTGCCGTATTCTTATGCCTTGGGGTGCGCCTATTGGATCAGGACAAGGATTGGTAAATCCTTTTGCATTACGCGTCTTACGAGCAAGATTACCAGAAGCCTTTTTAGTGGTAGATGCTGGTATTGGTTCACCCAAAGATGCTGTTATGGCAATGCAACTTGGATTTGATGCGGTACTACTAAATTCAGCCGTAGCACAATCACATAATCCTGTAAAAATGGCTACTGCTTTTAAATTAGCCATTCAATCAGGGCGGTTAGCCTATGAAGCCGGCATTATGGATCAGCAAGATATGGCTGTTCCTAGTACACAAGTCACTGGCAGACCTTTTTTACTCTAATAGATAAAAACGTTAACCCCCCTCTTATAGAGGGGGTTTTTATTGTCAATAAGAAAAAAAGAAATTGATACTATTCTTAAAAGACCCAATATCTATAACCTCTCAACAATTATATCCTCCTTTATTTGTACAGGTAGATTAAAATAATTGTGTAGCAATAGCAACTTTATATATGATTTACTCTATTTTCTGTGTTATGAAAATCATATTTATATGACAGTTTATGGTAATTTACTGATAATAAATCAATTTTTATACATTCATTCTCTTTGTTTTGAAAAAAATACAACATTATGATGTTTTTTCTCTCTACTTTTTATCATTTGTTTTATTAAAAAAGCAGAAAAATACTTCATCTTATTTCTAAAGTCTGCTAGTATCATAAAATGTATTTATTAAGGTACTCTTTAATATAACTCTATCGCTATGATTTACCTTAATAATTCACAAGCAGTTTTTACCCAAAACTGATATACGTTTACTTTTTAGATAATTATCCTTTATCCAATATAGGTAAACAATCATATGGTCATTATTCTGGATAGCACCAATTATTCTCAATAATACGTATTATTTGATGAATGATTGATAGTTATGTATTACCCCATTGCCTCTAAGAATAGATAACCATATTCTTTAAAAAAGAATACTGGGACGGTCTTATAGACTTTTTATTAACTTATTTTGTCAGAGATAAACATAATGTCTAATCATACAAATAAGTCAGCCTTTGTGGCGACAGGTTTAATGTTATTTGCACTTTTCTTCGGTGCAGGTAATCTTATTTTCCCAGCCTTAATGGGACAACACGCCGGAGAGAATATTTTCCCTGCAATGGCAGGATTTTTAATTACAGGAGCTGGGCTTCCCCTATTAGGGATTATTGCCGTAGGCTACTCAAGCTCTCGCGATTTACAAGACTTAGCATCTCGTGTTACACCATGGTATGGTATTTTGTTTACCGTATCACTCTACTTAGCCATTGGTCCTCTTTTTGCTATTCCACGGACAGCAACAACTTCTTTTGAAATCGGACTATTACCATTTATAAGTGGTAAAGAAAGTCAAATCATTGAGCTATTATCATTTCTAGGTGGTAATATACCAATATCAGTTACTAAAATATCACTTGCTGTTTTTGCCTTTGTCTTCTTCGGATTATCTTATTGGTTAGCGATTAATCCGGGCAAATTAGTGGATCGTATCGGACGCATTCTAACACCAGCCCTCTTAATTTCTATTGCTATTCTTGTTATTTATGCGGCTTTCTCACCAATGGGTGCGCCACAAACACCAACCAATAGTTATGTAGGAGGTAGTGCCTTTACACAAGGTATTCTTGATGGTTACCAAACGATGGATGCCCTTGCTTCACTTGTCTTTGCGATTATTGTGATTGATGCCGTTCGTTCCCAAGGTATTAATGATGACCGTCAGGTGCTTAGTTTAACGGCTCGTGCTGGTTTTGTTGCGGCATTCTTCTTAGCGGTTGTTTATGTCTTTATTGCCTATATGGGTGCTACAAGTGTCGCAGGGATTGGCACAGTAGAAACAGGCGCACAAGTCCTTTCTAAAAGCGCAGAATATTACTTTGGTGATGCAGGTAAGACTTTATTAGCTATTATTGTATTCCTTGCTTGCTTAACGACCTCTGTAGGGTTAATTACCGCTTGCGGTGAATATTTCAATCGTCTTATTCCATCCGTTTCTTACGGCGTATGGGTCACTATTTTTACTATTATCTCATTTGCTCTATCTAACTTTGGATTAAGTACCATTATTAGCTTCTCAGTCCCTGTATTAATGCTATTGTATCCATTAACAGTCGCCATTATTGCATTGGCTTTCCTCAATAATCTTTTTGGTGGTAAGCGTATTGTTTATATTATGACTATTCTCGGTACATTGCCTGTTGCTTTAATTGATGGTTGGAAAACAGCTTATGCCATGTTAATTCCAAAAGAACAACAAAGTGCAGAGGCTTTAGTGATGCAAATTGATGCATTCTTAAATACGCAATTACCTCTTTATAGCCAAGGTTTAGGCTGGATTTTACCAGCAGCTACTGGTTTTATTATTGGTATTGTATTAAGTAAAGTTAGTAAGTAGTTTTAAATAGTTATTTACATCAATATCTTATTCATAATAAACCTCTATAGTTAGAAATATAGAAATAATAACTATAGAGGTTTTATTTCATATCTTGTTAAAGAGAGAATATATTATTACTGAATATGGTGAATATAATTTAGTTTTTCTATCCCCAACTTAATACGATAAATATTATAAATAATACAGTTATAATCTGTTTTAAATTCATAATAATTACCTTTTTTATATTTTTCTAAGAATAATTTATATAACCAAAAATAGTCTTCTGAATAATATCTTACGTTCATGAAAGCAGTTCCAATCTCACAGATTGCCCTTAAACAAGCAATTTCTTCAAAAGAAAATTTATCTATATCACTTTCTTTAAAAGTTTCATTCATAAATAAGACTAATTTATTTTTTTCTATAGGTAACTCATAAACCTCAGGATATAAATACTGTTTAAACTCAATATGTCCCTTAATTATATTTATAGCTTTAGTTAATTCATTTGAGCTAATATTAAATTCTTTTTTAATTTCATTTTTTATATTATTAAAGCTAAAATTTTTCCATTCTTGATTAGTAGGTAATTTTTTTGCTATTTTTTCTATATCTGATCTGCTAAGTACTTTAGTAAATGTTTTAACACGATACTCATCTACTAGATAATCCATAAAATGCGTAAATCCCCCACATATTTTAGAAAAATCTTTAAACTTCTTACTAAAATTATAAATTCCAATACACTGAAAATTCAATAAATGCTTTTCATTGTCTTGACTATAAGGATATCTGAATGTTTCTCCTATCGGATCAATATTTCCAAACTCATCAATATATGGTTTTAATGAATCTATAAATTCTTCTATTCGATAATCTTTAGTTTCATTTGATATGGAAACAAACATTTTCCATAATTTTCTAATATCATGTGTTTTAATTAACTTTTCATTAATATCTTGTTTTAATTTTAAAAAATTTATAGCATAAATTTTTTGTTTTATGTACAATTCTATAAAATGTCTAGCACAAAATAAAATAGGATAAATAGAGGTATCATTACACCATGAAAATGCTCCATCATACTGTTTATAATTAGAACCTAAAATAGTATCTAACATTACAATAGTAGCGGATTGATAACCTGTTATATGGGTATTTATATCAACCCAAGGATTATTTCCGACATATGCATTAAGAGAAGTATTTTTATGTTCTGGTTGAAATAGATTCATATTATTCATTCCTTACTCTTAAATTTAATTCTTAATGCAACAGTCCGAATACTTATTAAATAACTAACACCCTAAACTCAAAAATTATCAATATTAAATAAATCTAGAGGTTTTATTTTAAATTGTAAGGAGGTTGGATCTGGCGTTCCTCCTTTTCTTTGTGCTGTTAATTTACCTAAATTTAGTCCCCCTTTTTTACTTATAGATATTTCTCCTTGAGAATAAAAATTTATTACTTCATTTATATTTTTAAAAATCCAATTATAGCTACCATCTATATTTTGTTTTACAACTAAAAACCATTCTGCACTCAGCATTCCCCTCCCTTTAAGGATATCTGAAAAAATTAATACTCTATTTTTCTCAAAAAATTTAATTAATTTATTAACTTGATTGATAGGTAATTCATCCAAATACCATCTCTTTTTATTTTTTAACTGTGAAGATTCATAAATGCTTGGTTGAATCTCTCCAGTAAATTTTTTTAAAACAAAAGCAATATCCTCATCAAACTTCCACATTTTTTGATAAGTATCTACAGAACGTTTATCAATTTGATTAAAGTTAGAGTCTATATTAGCTTTCTTAATAGATATATTTTCTCTATAAATAACACCATTTATTTTTATAGTTAACTGAACTTGAACATCAGCTTTTTTATATTTCTGAACAAACTCAAAATTATCACAACTCCCAAACTTTTCTATATCAGAATATTTCAATCTTGTAGGAATTTGTATAGCCTCAATATTCTCAATTCTACCAATATCATAGCCCATAATACTCAGCCATTCTATTGCTTGTTCATCTAATAAATAATTTTTAAATTTTTCTGCAACTATTCCCTCAGTTTTAAATCCATCCTTAGCAGTTCTTGATCCAACTAATCTTCTATAATCTATATTATTCACTTTTTATACCCTTATAATTTATCGTATAAAACTTCTTCAATTTTAGCTACAATCGCCTTTAAGACATTAACAGCTACACTATTACCAAACTGTTGGTACGCTTGTGTTTTATTAGAAATAATTTTAAATGAATCAGGAAAACCCTGTATTCTCGCACATTCTCGAGGTGATAATTTTCTTATTTTTCCATTAATTTGATATAACCCTGTTTTAGAACCAACTCCTCCACCATATGCAGATAAAGTTATCGCATGACCTAATGGATGATAAATCCTTTCCCCTTGCCCTCCTTTACCTACAATCCCTATTTGAATTGGTTTATTTGGTAATACAATATCATCTATAAGATCACTATGTATTTCAATTTTTTTATTAAATACAATATCATCACGCTGTATAAATTTTACATCATCTGGATTATCTTCCAAAAAATCACATAATGCTACTGGTTCACCACTTCCTAAAGGAAATGAAAAATTATTAATATTCAAATCTTTTCTAAAACCCACAAAATAAACCCTCTCTCTATTTTGAGGCAATTTAAAATTAGAAGCATTTAATACTTTATAAAAAACGTTATAACCCAATTCATCTAATGTTTTTAATACTATATTTAATGTATTTCCACTATCATGTTTTGCGAAGTTTTTTACATTTTCTAAGAAAATAATTTTAGGAGAGTGGTACTTAATAATACGAGCTATTTCAAAAAATAATGTTCCTCTAGTATCACTAAAGCCTAGCTGTTTACCTGAAATAGAAAAAGCTTGACACGGAAACCCTCCACATAAAATATCATGTTTTGGAATATCACTTTCATTAATTTTTGTTATATCACCAAATGGTTTTATACCATAATTTTCAAAATATGTTTGACTTGCATACTTATCTATTTCACTAGCAAAAACACATTGAGCCCCAAATGAACCTAAGGCTTGATGGAAACCACCAATACCTGCAAATAAATCAATAAATGATAATTTACTCCAATTAATATTACTCATTCAAATATTTTTATCCTTAATGAGAAAACTTACCTAATATTTCCACATAATTTAATTATATATCACTAAGGGATTAAGTACATAATTTAATCACAATAGTAAAACAGTAATTACCACATCAAATAAAGTGTCTATATACTATCAATCTACACTCTACATTTATTACCATTCATGTAATAAATACTAGCTATAGCATTTCTTTTTTAAATTTTAATAATCGGAAAGTACGGTTAGATGATAGAATAAACTTTGAATCTATTTTGTGTAAATTAAAAATAAAATACACAAATTCTGCACAGAATTTTATGATAGAGAGGAATAGCGATAGTTGTCATCATTATTCTAATCACTCGCTAACGTTATAGCGTACCCCTAAAAAACCAAAAAGCCTTCATCACTGAAGGCTTGCTGTTTATTTGTTTTGGTGGGTTGGGGGGGATTCGAACCCCCGACCAACGGATTAAAAGTCCGCTGCTCTACCGACTGAGCTACCAACCCGCTAAAGAATATAATTATGAAGTAATTTAAATAACCTGTCAAGCATTTTTAAATTTTAATATTAATTTGTATCTTTAAAGCAACAAATCAATATTGACTTAATGATTATTGGCAAAACGCCTACTTCATGTTCTTTAGTGTTTTCCATAAAAGAACAGAAAGAAGCATTCTACGCTTAAATATATTATTTGGCAAGTCTCTTTAAGGCATATCTGTTGTAAATATGCCCTATTTTAGGATGTCTTGCTAACCATAAACGATAAGAAAAGAAAAAACCACCTTTATTAGGGGCATCTATTCTATAGATATGGGTACTATCCATATGAGGATAATTCTCTCCCATAAAATCAGTTGTATATAAATAATGAAATCCTGCTTCTTTCGCTAGCGTGATATAGTCTTCATCAAAATAGCCATTTGGCCAACAAAAATGCTCACTTACCTCACCTAATTCTTGTTGTAAAATGGCGCGACTCATTTCTAATTCTTTTGTCATTGCCATATTTTTTCCCTCTTCATTTACTTGTTGCTCCCACCGTGTTTGGGTATAGCCAAGGCTATGAAAATCAAAAATACCACTTGATTTTAAATATCTCACTTCATCCCAATTCATCATAACCGTTTCAGGATGCCCTGCATAGATTCTTCGTTTACATTCATCATGGGGTGGACAAAAGGGTAATATTTCACCACTCTCATAGGTTGAGCGGATAATACCTTCTTTGATAAAAGAGGCACTCAGAAAAACACTTGCTTTTAAAATATATTTTTTTAAAATAGGGTAAGCAAAAACATAATTATCCAAAAATCCCCCATCAAATGTAATAAAGACTGACTTAGCAGGTACTTCACCACCATTAAGAAAAGAGGCAAATTCAGTAGCGGATAAGGTCGTAAACCCTTGATAGGCAAGATGCTCCATCTGCTCATCAAAATATGTCGGTAAACAATTGAAATCACCCCCATTGGGGGTGATATGCCTATAGCGTAAGACAGGAACTATTTTTGCTGATGTCGTCACTCTCTTTATCCTATGTATATTGACCTTAACACAAAATCAACGTATCACAATGATGATCCATCACCTCTTTAACGTTCTCTTGAGATACGAACCTCAGCGCCACGGCGTTTTACCTCAAGCCCCTCTGACTGTAGAATGCGTAATCCCTCAAACCCTTTGATATAACTTGATCCTTGCATCTGCATTACCCGTATTTTATTACGCATCACTACTGGGTTATGGATAGGCATACCAAATAGCCATACTTCATCTAATACACGAGCAGAATTAAACTCTGCTAAACTGCTTAACTCAGGCCCTAAACATAGCATATATCCTTCTCGTCCAAAGACAGGAATACTATCCACCTCACATTGATAGGCTAAAATCTGCCCACCTTCATAGCGAATACCCGTATTCAGATCCCACCATGCTTCACCGCGAGGTAAATAAATATTAACTGTATTTCCTTTATCAAGGATAGGGGCAACCAATAGTGCAGGACCAAATAAAAATTGGTCTTCATATGCCCATGCTGTTTTATCCTGTGGAAAGGCTAAAGGCATCATACGCTGTACAGGCAAACCTGTTCGATTGGCATCTTCAATAATACCCAATACATACGGAATTAAACGAGAACGAAGTAACCAAAACTGTTTAATAATCTTTTGTGTTGCTTTGTCAAACATCATGGGTAAGCAAACCGATTCAGCAGGAATCACAAACCCTGCACTAAACACAGATAAAGCTAAAAAACGCAAATATAGTTGTTTATCCAAGCGAGGTAAATCTATAGTATGCATTTGCGATACTATTGCACTAGCCTGAACCGTTAAATGTTGTCTTAATAAGGCTCTTAAATCTTCAAAATGACGAACATCTGCTGTTGTATATAGCCCTGTTACTCTAGCACTGTTTAAACTTAATGTATGCCGACGAATATATGCCTCACTAGGTGTTTTATTTGCCGATAGTGCTTCTATTAAGGCTTGCTCAGCCCATAAAGGATACAATGCACGTAAAAAACCACCTTCTTCACCCTGTCTAGCACTAATACCATCTTCAATATCAAGTGTATCTGTTAAACTTAATGCGGCATCTGTATTATCTAATAGCTGTTGATGGCGAGATGACCATAATTTATACGCATCTTTATACGTTAGATCTAATAAACCAACATCACCATAAGGGGTATGAAAAATAGCCGCCTTACCTGTTTCATCTAACAACAACCATGCCCTATCTTCTAAATCAGCAAATAACGCTGTCCCTACAGGTACACCTAAAGAAGTCGGTAAACAAAGATGATAATGCCCTTTAAGGTAAGTTGTCATAAAGGTACGTATATCACCCAAGCGTTTTTCATCCCAATCCATTGAGGGTTTATCTTCCTGAAACGGAAAAACACTCGGAGGAGCAAGCTGTAGTGTATCTACCGCAAACCCTGCTTTTGTCATTTCTTGTGCTTGTTGTGTAAAATCAACTAAAGATTGCTGATCTGCTTGAGCAAACCAAACACCCATTGCACGTAAAGGTGGCTGAACAACACGTCCTACTGTTGCACTAAACTGGTTAAAAATATCATTAGGTGAAGCAATATAGATAAAAATATCTAATGCTTTATCATAAATATTGATAGTATAGTCACTATCTGCTGTATCACCAAGATGATGTGTTACTGGCAATAAACTATTAACAAAAATCCCCCACTCTTGCGGACTCCATGCAAAGGGAACATATTCGCTATTACCATCAGAATAGATCTCTCCATATCTTGCATAACGATCAGTCGTACGACCTAAGCCATAAATATTTTCTGATCGAGCAAATTGCAATGTCCATTGTTCTTTTGAGGAATCAAAACCTAGTACATCCTTTGTACACAACACTAACTGCTCATCTTTGAAAAATTGCAAAGAAAAGGGATTTGTATGAATCTCTACAGCAGTATTACCTTGAGAAAGTCGCCATGCTTGTTTAGGTTTAAGTGTTTCTACAATAAATTCACTACTTTGTTCTTGGCGAGCTAATAGTAAGTCTCGTCTTGCTTGGGCTTTAGTATTTAATGCACTATCATCTAATTTAGTCGCTAAGCCACAACGTAAACGAAACACACCCAATGCGGTCGCCTCAATACGAAGCACCCAATCATGCTCTGTTGTAAATACACAAAAACCTGCTTGTTGTTCGCTTAAAGCGAGATGTTTTAGTTGAATCGCCATATTACTTTCAAATAAAGTATGGTTTGTAAAGAAAAATGCGCTATTCGCATAAGTACTCCCCTTTATTAGGGGCAATCCGTACAAATCTTTTCTCAACAAACTACTATTTGTACAAAAACTATCTTATCACCGCATCAAACCATTATTTTGACTGATTTTTATGAAAACTTAAAGCCAATACACAAATTATCAAGAAATAGTTTACGGTTGAAATTCAATTACTTGGGCATAATACTCCATAATAAGTCTCGCTCTATCGGTAACGGTTCTCCCTCTAAACTCGCCCCAATAATCTCACCCGCTAGACTACTCCATGTCATACCATGTGAAGCATAGGCACACGCTAACCAAATTCCTCTCATATGTTCTAATTCACCAATTACTGGCATACGCCCTTGTACCACCGCTCTCACACAAGCTCGCCCTTTTAATTCACCACTTTCTTGCAGTTGCTCCAATGTAACAGGCAAGGTTAAAGGAATTTTCTCCCAGATAATTGTCTGACCTTTTTTACTTATTTTAGGCGATAAATCACCATGAACATAGGTACTACCCATCACACAAAACCCTTCTTGCTGAGGCAAATAATATCCTTGACCACCAATCACACACTGTGGGCCACCCTTAACAAAGTGTTGAGGAATAATCATCACCTCTCCCGATAAAGCATGTAAAGAATCTAATCGCGTTAAGGCATTCACCCGTTGCCCTGATTTAAGTATTTTTTCATCAAAGCCACTCTGTTTTAATAAAGTAGCACTCTCAATAGCATTAGCAACAACAATATGAGGAAATGTTTCCGTTAAAACTTTTTGAGTACCATTTTCTTCCCCCATCAAACGATACACCTGATCCTCTTTTTGAATATGTGTTACCGTAAAACTTTGACAACGAATATTAGGGTGCTGTAATAATGCCTGCCTTAATTGCAAAGGGGCAACCTGCATGGCTAAAGGAAAATAAGCCCCTTCTTGATCAACAGGAATCCCTGCTATGTCAGAGGCTTCTTCTGGAGATACTAATCTTACCCATTCTTTAGGGAAATTTAATGTGGATACGGCTTCTAATAAATCCTTCGCATGCCCCTTATCCCGATTAAGTTCAAGTGTGCCACAAAAACGAATATTTGCCAGATGTTTAATCGCTTGCCAACGTTGTCGTGCTAATAAAATACCCGCCCGACTCAGCCTTGCTTTATGACTATCATCCGCCGTTAATAAGGGGGTAACTGCCCCAGATGAATAGCGTAATAACGCTTCATCAGGGGGAAGTGCAAAAATAGGATCAACAACTGTTACTGTCCATCCTCGATTAGCTAAGGCATAAGCCACACCTGCGCCAGCTACACCTGCACCAATAACGGCTATTTTACGTCCTTTTTCGATTCGAGAGGTGATAGTAGGTTTTTTACTTGTTGCCGTACAAAATACATAATTATCTTGGACTACGCTACTTTGTACTTCTGATACTAACGCTAATTGATGATAGCGTATTTTCTCTACTAAAGGCGTAAACTGTGTTGAATGAGCAAGAAAGCAAGGAGAAGGATAACTTAGTCGAAGTGCTTCCGACAATCCCGCCTGTTTATCCACGATAAAGCAATGTACTTGTCCTACAAACTGTTTCCATGCCGTATTATCCTCACAAAATAGCATATTAATACTAAAACGGTATGGTTCAATATCAATACGGTGTAATCCAGGTAGTGGTAAAGCCCATTGTTCATGTAATTTCTGCAAACACGGCGTTTGCCAATCAGCATACCATTTATTTAAAGCGAGACGACTTTCTTGATAATCATCTGCAATACATACGATATGCCAAGGACGATCTTGCTGTTGCCACAGTGTATATAAAGCATCAATATGTAAAAAATAGTCTGAAGATAAAATAGCTATTGTTAAAGGGGCTTGAGCATCCGTAGAAATTGTTTGACTATATGTTAATAAAGATGAAGCATAATATTGATATGTTTTTTGCAATGCCTCATATTGAGAGAATAAAACCGTATTTTTCATCACTACCAAGCCTTCTCTATTTAAGCAAATCATGTGCTAATGCTATAATCTTGAACATTCTATATATTTTTGCTAAAGCCATTCTTTGCATTTGTTTACTTAATAACATTGTAACGCAGATTTTAATAGAGAAATCATACTCGTAAGTATTTGCAAATTGAATTGTTTTTAGCTTTTTATCAAATCTTTATCCCTCATCTCTGAATGACTAAGCGTCTATAATATTTATGCACCTATAAAGAGGAAAAACTATGAGTGAGTTCGACCACGATCAAAAAGTGACCCCTATCCAAGTCCCTAAACGACTCGATACGGAAGAAACTCAAATGGTGCTAGAAGATATTAAAGCACTCTTAAAAAAATATGAAGATACAGAAAGTCATCTTCATCATTCAGAAGGCAGCATAGAACAAGAACCGCTAGATAAATCACTCCTTACACAGCAGTATGATACAGAATTAGCCAATTATCTCTTACCGCTACATCCTGCTGATATTGCTTATATATTAGAGTCTCTTCCTCATGAAGAACGTCTCCGTGTATGGGAATTAGTAAACTCTAAATATGATGGTGATATTCTTCTTGAGGTAGATGATTGGGTTCGTGAAGACTTAATTGCTGCCATGAACCATGCGGATTTATTAGCCGCAACAGAAACGCTAGATGCAGATGAATTAGCCGACTTAGCCCCTGATCTACCTGCTGAGGTCGTTGCTGAGGTACAAAAAGGTTTAACGGAACGAGAACGTACACAGTTACTAGCTGCTATGGGCTATCGTGAAGGTAGTGTAGGGGCTATGATGGACTTTGAGATGGTTCGTGTGCGTGATGATATTACCCTTGAAGTCGTATTGCGATATTTACGCCGACTAGAGTATATGCCTGATCATACCGATCAAATTTTTATTATTGACAGGCAAGAGCATTTATTAGGGGTACTCTCATTAGCTGATTTACTGATTAATGACCCAGAGACAAATGTAAGCCAGTTAATGAAAACAGAATTTTTCTCACTTACACCAGAAGAAGACGACACTGTAGCCACTTCTGCCTTTGAACGTTATGATCTGGTTTCAGCGCCTGTGGTTGATGAAGAAAATCGCTTAATTGGTCGCGTTACCATCAATGCTGTTGTTGATGTGATGCAAGAAGATTCACAAGAACAAGACCTTGCTCGTGCTGGTCTTGCCGAAGAAGATACCTTTGCTTCCGTTGAACAGGCTGTTCGTAACCGTACTCCTTGGCTATTAATTAATCTCTGCACAGCTTCTACTGCTTCTTATATTGCCTCTTTATTTGAAAGTACGGTAGATCAAATTGTCATTCTTGCTTTTCTGATGTCAATTGTGGCAGGAATTGGTGGTAACTCAGGTAACCAAACACTTACTTTAGTTATCCGTGCAATGGCAATGAAACGTATCAATATCAAAAGCACACTCAGTATGCTAAAACGTGAAGCCATTGTTACGGTCTGTGTCGGTTTAACTGGCAGTATTCTCGCCTCCCTCTTCGCATGGCTAGTATCAGGTTCTTATAAAATTGCGATTGTTATGGTGGTCGCCATGATTTGTAATATGTTAATTGGTGCGCTACTAGGTGTTATTATTCCTATTGTTCGTCATCACTTTAATAAAGACCCTGCGGTTGGTTCTTCTGTGCTACTCACATTTGCAACAGATGCCTTAGGGTTCTTTATTTTCTTAGGATTATCAAGTCTTTTCTTACTTTCTTAATCTTAGACTATGTAACGCACAACACATTTTACGGAACTTTTATAAATACACTGATCTAATAAATACTCAAAATAATAGTTCATACATTATAGAGATTTAAAAATATTACTCTTAAAAAATATCCCCATTATTGAAACATAATAATGGGGAATTATCATTTTCTAGTCAATAGCAAACACTACGCAAGTTTTCCATGGCAATGTTTGTATTTTTTGCCACTACCGCATGGGCAAGGATCATTACGCCCCACCCCGACAAAGGTACTATCCTGTTGAGTATTTGCTGTGCTAGTTGCAATATTATCTTCTGCTAATGCTTCATCATAATCAGCATGATGATAATTTAATTTATCTGCTTGTTCTTGTGCACGTGCAAGCTGAGCCTCTTCAACCACATTCACTTGTTCAGGTGAACGAATTTGTACATTTAATAAGATTTTAGCAGACTCATTACGCACTCGCTCTAGCATATATTTGAATAACTCAAAGGCCTCTTTTTTATACTCTTGTTTTGGATCTTTTTGTGCATAACCACGTAAATGAATACCTTGTCGTAAATGATCAAGAGAAGCTAAATGTTCTCTCCAAGCAGAATCAAGACGATCTAATAAGACAGAACGTTCAAACTGGCTCCACGCCTCTTCACCAACAAGATTAATCTTTTCTTGATAGACACGTTCAGCCTCATCAATCACCATATTGGTAATATCGTTATCATCTAAATCATGATTCTTATCAACCGCTTCTTTAATAGAAAGTTTAATCCCCCACTCAGAAGCTAATGCCACCTCTAAACCATCAAGATCCCATTGCTCCTCAAGCGATTCTTCAGGCACATATGCACGTACAAATTCATAAAGTGCATTATTACGAAGCTCTGTCATCATATCGCGTACAGAATCTTCTTCTAACACCTCATTACGCTGCCCATAAAGTACTTTACGTTGATCATTGGCTACATCATCATATTCAAGTAATTGTTTACGAATATCAAAGTTACGCCCCTCTACCTTCCGTTGAGCAGATTCAATTGAACGTGAGACCATTTTGGCTTCAATCGGCTCACCCGGTACACCAAGGCGCTCCATTAAACCACGAACCCTATCTCCTGCAAATATCCGCATGAGTGAATCATCTAAAGAAAGATAAAAACGTGATGAACCAGGGTCACCTTGACGACCAGCACGTCCACGTAGCTGATTATCAATACGGCGAGATTCATGGCGTTCTGTACCAATAATACGCAAACCACCAGCGGCTTTTACAAGCTCATTCCGTGCTTTCCATTCTTCTCTGACCTTAGCAATAGCTTCCTCTTTCTGTGCATCGGTAAGGTTACTATCCGCTTTAATCATATTGATTTGCTTAGAAATATTGCCCCCCAGTACAATATCTGTACCGCGTCCTGCCATATTAGTCGCAATCGTAATATGCCCAGGCATACCTGCTTCAGCAACAATTTCTGCCTCACGTGCATGTTGTTTTGCATTTAAAACTTCATGAGGAAGATTCTCTTTTTTGAGTAAATCAGATAATAATTCAGAGTTTTCAATACTTGTTGTACCAACCAATACAGGCTGTTTACGATCATAACATTCTCGTATATCACGAATAATCGCATTGTATTTTTCTTTATCATTTAGGAAAATTTGATCATTTTGATCAATACGTTGCATCGGTAAGTTAGTTGGGATAATAACGGTTTCAATACCATAAATATCCTGAAACTCATAGGCTTCTGTATCTGCCGTTCCTGTCATACCCGCTAATTTTCCATACATACGGAAATAGTTCTGGAAGGTAATAGATGCCAGTGTTTGATTTTCATTCTGGATTTCTACTCCCTCTTTTGCCTCAACCGCTTGATGTAAACCATCTGACCAACGGCGACCTGTCATAAAGCGTCCAGTAAACTCATCGACAATCACGACCTCGCCATCTTGTATCGCATAATGCTGATCTTTAAAGAAAAGATTATGCGCACGTAATGCTACCGTTAAATGATGCAATAAGGTGATATAACGTGGATCATAAAGCGATTCACCTTCTGGTAGGATACCTAATTGTCTTAATATCTGTTCAGCATGTTCATGACCTGCTTCTGATAGATAAACTTGTTGTGCTTTCTCATCAATCCAGAAATCACCCTCTGGTTCAGGTTCATGAGGCTTTGGCTCTTCCTTCATACGTGTTAATAAAGGAGGAACTTCATTCATACGCTTATAAAGTTCTGTATTATTTTCAGCTTGCCCTGAGATAATTAAAGGAGTACGGGCTTCATCAATAAGAATAGAATCCACCTCATCCACAATCGCATAAGCTAATTTACGTTGGCGGCGATCACTAGCACGATGTTCCATATTATCGCGTAAATAATCAAAACCAAATTCGTTATTTGTTCCATAGGTGACATCAGCACGATAAGCCGCATATTTTTCTTCATTGTCTTGGTTGGGTACAACAACACCTACAGTCAACCCTAAGAAATTAAATAACTGTCCATTTAGCTCAGCATCTCGCCGTGCCAAATAATCATTAACGGTAACAACGTGTACACCATCACCTGTTAAGGCATTGAGATAAATCGCTAATGTACTCATTAACGTTTTACCCTCACCTGTACGCATTTCGGCAATTTTACCGTTATGTAATACAATCCCACCGATTAGCTGTACATCAAAATGACGCATACCTAATACACGCAATGAAGATTCACGCACAACGGCAAACGCCTCTGGTAACAAGGCATTAAGACTTTCACCATTGGCAATACGCTCTTTAAACTCTGCTGTTTTATTGGCAAGTTGTTCATCACTTAATGCCTGCATACTCGGTTCAAGTGCATTAATTTTTTGAACAACTTTACGATATTGTTTTAGCAAACGATCATTACGACTACCAACAAGTTTTTTTAATAAAGAAATCATTTTTCTACTTCAATAAAAAGGCTTAGATAATAAATACACTAAACCATAATAAATTAATCTACAAAGATAATAGCCTTTGCTATTATACCGATACTTGCTACTCTTTACAGCATATTTCAACTTTTAACCCAGATTACACAGAGGGAAATACTATGCTGATTTAAACAATATATCCATTATAATGAAAAAGTATCGTGTAATTGATAAACCACTCAACAAATTTTACAAGCACCATACATTACGGCAATTTATGATGATTTACCCCAGCGCCGTCAATCATATGATAAAAATCTATCTTTTTATCAATACACCTAATAATCATTATTTGGCTAAAGTCTAAACTTACATAGCCGTTTTTGATAATATCTTTCTTAGTGTTTCTGCCAATGGCCCGTCAGGATAAGTATCTAATAAGGTTTGATACGCTTGATGGCAAGACTGCAATATTTGTTTCGTGCTTATGGTGGGGGTATTTTGTTGCTCAATCGGTTGGGCAAGGCTTGCCATTACTTTGATTTTTAGTTTAGTAATAGGATAAGATTGTTGGTGTAGGTGGGCCGCAATCGAAGGAACAAGCTGTCTAAGTTTACTTGCCATCGCTGCATTACCTACCGCAACCACTAACTCTCCCTCCTGAAATCGTACGACATGACAAATACTACCTTGTGGCAATATGTCCTGTAATATTTGTTGTATGGTTATAAAAGTCGTCGCTGTTTTTAATGTATTATGAATAGGAGAATGACTATTTTCAAGTGCAACCATTGGTTTTATAAAGTCCTTTTTGAGTGATTTTTTAAGTGTTCGAAAAGACGATGACGTTATAAACATACCAACCACTACCCATAAAAAGGTCTTTTAGGCAAGGTATTAAACGATAAAACTACTTAATACTTACTTAGATAAAAAGACCTAATCAATATTCTGCTATCACACTAAGCCAGACGCCAATCCCGATTTAAAGCATCCGCTTGTCGTAGATTAACTTCATCTTCAAAAGTCACAATCTCATATGCATCTTCTTGTGCTAAAAGTTCACGCGCAAGTTTATTATTGAGGCCATGCCCTGATTTGCAAGCCACATAACGTGCTAATAAAGGATGACCTATAAGGTAAAGATCACCTATCGCATCAAGAATTTTGTGCTTAACAAATTCATCATCATAGCGTAAACCATCTGTATTCAGAATACGGTATTCATCTAATACAATGGCATTATCTAAACTTCCCCCTCTTGCTAAGCCAATACCACGAAGCATTTCAACCTCGTTAGCAAAACCAAAGGTACGAGCTCTTGCAATCTGGTCGATATAGGAATCTTTAGAAAAATCAATCTCGGTAAAACTTGCTGTTGAATCAATAGCAGGGTGTTTAAAATCAATCGTAAAAGCAAGTGAAAAACCTTCATAAGGCTCTAATCTTGCCCATTTTGCTTGATCCCCTTCTCCCTCTGATACTTCAACCGTTTTTTTCACACGCAAAAACCGTTTAGGGGCATTTTGCTCTTCAATCCCTGCATCTTTTAACAGATAAATAAAGGTCGCCGCACTACCATCCATAATAGGGATTTCTTCTGCATCCACATCAATATGAAGATTATCAATCCCCAACCCTGCCAAAGCACTCATTAAATGCTCTACTGTTGATACACGATACTGCCCATTCTGTAAAACAGATGCCATTTTTGTATCCCCTACCTTAAAGGCACTTGCAGGAAAATCTAATACCTCTGGCGTATCTACGCGATGAAAAACAATACCTGTATTAGGCTCGGCTGGACGTAAGGTAAGCTGCACACGTAATCCTGAGTGCACACCAACCCCTGTTGCTTTAACCACTTTTTTAATTGTTCTTTGTTTTAACATATTCAACAACCTTTAAATAAAAAGATTTATTTACACGCCTAATTGTACGCTGATTCAAGCGTATTCTTTCATATTTATGACAAATAAAAATACTACAATATATTACGTCAAAATATACCCTTTTGAAAATGTATCTGTTTTATAACTTCACCTTAACTTAAGCAGCATACATTATCTGGGGGAAGCAACAACGTTAAGAAACATAAAACGGAAACAGTACCAAAATACTGTCTCCGTTTTACTATTTTTACTTAATAACGATAAAAGAGTCGTTATTAATTTGCCTGTTTACGTAAATAAGCAGGTACATCTCGTTCATTACGATCTGCTGCAAAGGGACGTCCACGTCCAAATGCACGACCGCCACGAATATCAATAGATGCCATTTGTTCTGTTGATGGTGTGAATAAGGTTACACCATCTGTACCTGTTGCAACAGCCTGTGTCGCTTGTTGTTCAGAAACTTCGTCTTCTACCAATTGAAGAGCACGACCTAAACCTGTCGCAACAACGGTTACGCGAACACTATCACCCATGCTTTCATCATAAGCTGTACCTGAAATAATCATCGCATTACGATCAGCATAGCTATTAATAATATCATTAATCTTACGAACTTCGCTCATTTTGAGGTTACTACGATTGGCGGTAACATTGATAAGAATACCACGCGCACCGTTAAGATTAACCCCTTCAAGCAATGGGCAAGCAATGGCTTCACGCGCTGCTGTTTCTGCACGATTTGGACCAGAGGCTGTCGCCGTTCCCATCATTGCCTGACCATATTCACCCATGATCGTTTTCACGTCTTCAAAGTCAACGTTTACATTACCTTGGATATTAATAATTTCAGCGATACCAGCACACGCATTATTTAAGACATTGTCTGCTTCTTTGAAGCACTCTTCCAATGTAGCATCATCACCCATGATTTCGTAAAGTTTCTCATTGAGAACAACTACTAATGAATGCACATGTTCAGTTAGTGCCTTAATACCCTCTTCAGCGGTTTCCATCCGTTTTGCCCCTTCAAAGGCAAATGGTTTGGTCACGATACCAACAGTTAGAATACCTAATTCTTTCGCTATTTCAGCAACAACAGGTGCAGCTCCTGTACCTGTACCACCACCCATACCAGCAGTGATAAAGACCATTTGAGCACCTTGTAACGCATGACGAATTGACTCTCTAGCTTGTTCAGCCGCTGCTCTACCTTGTTCTGGTCTAGCACCTGCACCTAAGCCTGAAGTTCCTAATGCGATTTTTGTTTCTGCTTTAGATTGTTTGAGTGCTTGTGAATCTGTATTTGCACATACAAACTCAACGCCTCTTGCACCTGATTCAATCATATGATTGATGGCATTACCGCCGGCACCACCAACACCGATAACTTTGATAAGCGTCTTACTTGGTAAAGTATCATCAATAATATCAAAACCTAATTCAGACGTCTTTTGAGACGAAACGTCATCTTCGTCTATAATGTTGAATCCTACAGCCATTGATCAACTCCTAAAACGAAACCATTAATGAAGCCCCCTTCATATATTGGATGACATCTCAAAGAAAAGCCCAGTGCGTGACTACTCGATCTTATCTTTGAACTGCCTCCACTGCTTTAGTCGCCTAAATCAACTAAAGGTAGGTAAACTCATATTTACCCACCCTAATTATATACTGAAATTATAACTAATTCATTACGTAATTCCAGAGTTTCTTAAAAAAGTTTTGTTTACTAGATTCTGACGGTAAATTATCTAATTGTAACCGTGCTTGCAACAACAATCCCATCACTGTCGCAAAACGAGGTCCAGCAACCACATCTGACAAACTATTGTAATATAACGGCTTACCCACCTTGGCAGGAATTTGAAAAACTTCTTCGGCTAACTCGGCAATTCCTGTTAGTAATGCACCACCTCCTGTTAATACCACTGAATTTGGAACGAGTGCATGTTCATGAAGATGATCTTGAATGGCATCAAACATTTCGACTAATCGGGCATTAATAATCTCACCAATAATATGAGGAGAGACAACACGTTCTTTTCTTTCCTGATCACCTACGGGAGAAATCGTAATAGGATGTGCATCAGTTGGTACTAGACTACCTTTCGCTATACCATGTTCCAATTTGAGATCTTCCGCTTCTGTCGCTGGAATATGTAGAATAGTCGCTAAGTCATTGGTCACCAATTGCCCTCCTTCAGGGAAAATATGACTATGACGAATAAACCCATCCTTGTACATGGCAATACCTGTTGTACCTGCACCAATATCAATTAACAACACCCCTTGTTGCTTTTCATCTTCAGTGAGGCATATTTCACTTGCAGCAAGTGGATTTAAGGTTAGTTGATGAGGTTCTAATCCACAACGGCGAACACATTTAAGAATATTTTGAGCCGCTGTTTCTTCACCTGTTACAATATGCACATGGACTTCTAAGCGTACACCAGACATCCCTTCAGGACGAGAAATTCCCTCTTGACGATCAACAATAAATTGTTGCGTAATCACATGTAAAATACGTTGTTCATTAGAGATATTTACTGCTCTTGCCGTATCAATAACACGGTCTATATCATAGTTGGTGACTTCTTTATCTCGGATAGCCACCATACCGCTTGAGTTAAAACTAACGATATGTGCGCCTCCCATACCAACCCAAGCATCACGAATTTTGCAGTCAGCCATCAGCTCGGCTTCTTCTAGCGCTTTTTGAATAGCTTTAACCGTTGTATCAATATTAATCACTGTACCATTACGGATACCGCCCTGTGTAGGTGCTTGCCCAAGACCTAATACATCAAACTTTCCATCAGCAAGGGCTTCTGCCACGACAGCAACCACTTTACTTGTACCAATATCTAAGGCAACAATCAACTTCTTTTTAGAATCCCGACTCATTTTTTCTCTGCACTCTCTTCATTAACGACTGAATCAAAGGTTATTGCAAAACCCTTAGCATACCTAAGATCAACTCTTATTATATTTCTTCCTTTGGTTTTATTGAGTAAAATAGGCCATGCTTGCACAAATCTCTGTACATTTTCTGCAAAACTCACTGCCTCTTGACTTCCACCCAAAGGATCAACAACCTCAGCACCACCATCTCGCCCCAAAATAAGTGTTAAACCATTACTTAATTTAACTTGCCAAGCGTAGCGATCACTAAGCGACATCGTCTCAATTCGCAAATTTAAGGGGGAAAGTAGTGTAGCTAACTCTCCAGCCCGTTGAACCATCAGTTTTTCAGAACCATCGGGCCCATTATATTGAGGATAAAAAACATTATCATCTAATTCTTCTCGGTTAGCCGTAAAAATCTCACCCCATGTATTAATCATCTGGTTTTCATTCCATTTCGCATATGCTTCATGCTCTTCAATACGAAGAATTAAACCATTTGGCCACATACGACTAATATCCACATGCCGTATCCAAGGTGAACGTTCAATATGGGCTTTTAATTCTGGTAAATCAACCGTAAAAAAATTACCATATACATATCCAGCAATAGCAGATTGAATATTCGCTGGAGAAACGTGTTGTAAGCTATTACCCTCTTTAGGTTCTAGGCGCATCTGTGTAATATTAAACATAGGTCGATGTACAAACCAATAGCCAATCCCTATCAGTAGTGCCAATATTGTTACGGTTACAATGATATTTGCAATAAAATTAGCTAATCGCGGATTGTTAAACACAGATATTCCTTATTTATACCTTTGTACTCGCTTGTTCAAGCAAATAAACACATAAATCTGCATATGCCATACCCGTTGCTTTCGCTGCCATTGGCACAAGTGAATGGCTTGTCATACCAGGAGAAGTATTAATCTCTAAAATCCACGGTTGCTGTTTGGCATCTAGCATTACATCAACACGCGACCAACCCTCACACCCTACTGCCTTATAGGCTTGTACACAATATTGCTGAATTTTTGCTGTTAATTCAGGTGAAAGATTGGCTGGACATTCATAACGGGTATCATTGGCAATATATTTATTATTAAAATCATAATTCCCATCCGGTGCAATAATTTCAATTATTGGCAATGCACGTGCATCTTCCCCTTTACCCAAAACAGCCACTGTTAGTTCTCGACCCACAATAAATTGCTCTGCCAATAACTCACTATCATAGGTTTTGATCAAGGTAAAGGCTTCAGGAATATCACTTTTTGTCAGGATTTTTTTCAATCCTAATGTTGAACCTTCATGTGGTGCTTTTACAATCATTGGAAAGCCTAACGTCTCTGCCGCTTTATACAAATCGTCTTGTGTATAGGCAACGGCATAACGTGGTGTCGGGATGCCTTTTTCTAGTAAGATACGCTTTGTCATTATCTTATCCATTGCAATAGCAGAAGACATCACACTAGGGCCTGTATAGGGAATACCAAGATATTCTAAAATACCTTGCATACACCCATCTTCACCATAACGTCCATGTAAGGCAATAAAAACACGATCAAACTGTTGTGCTTCTAACTGTGCAAGCCCCTGCTCACCCGTATCAAAGAGATGAGCATCTACTCCTTTACTACGCAAGGCTTCATATACACCCTGACCAGATTGTAAAGAAACAGGGCGTTCAGCCGATTTGCCACCATACAACACCCCCACTTTACCTAATTGACTTGTCATTGCAATTCTCCTATCAAACTCGGTACTTTATTAATAGAACCTGCACCCATGCAGACCACAATATCACCCTCTTTAACGTGTTGAAGCATGGTATGAGGTAAGTCTAAAACATCTTTGATAAATACGGTTTGTACAGCCCCTTTTTCAATTAAGGTTTGTGATAGGGCTAACCCATCAGCACCGGGAATAGGAGCTTCTCCAGCAGGATATACATCAGTGAGTAATACCATATCTGCCGTACTTAGTACATTCACAAACTCTTCAAAACAATCTCTTGTTCTTGTATAACGGTGGGGTTGGAAAGCTAATACTAAACGATTATTCGGATACGCTCCTCTTGCCGCCTCAATGGTTGCTGCCATTTCAACAGGATGATGACCATAATCATCAATTAAGGTAAAAGTACCACCGCCTTGCGTATCAGGAACAGGAAAATCACCTATTTGCGTAAAGCGTCTTCCTACGCCATTAAAGCTTTTTAATGCTTTCTGTATGGCTTTATCAGAAGCACCAACTTCAGTCGCTACTGCAATAGCGGCTAATGCATTTAAGACATTATGTTTTCCCGGTGTATTCAACACGACAGATAAATCAGGTAAATCTTTACGTATAGCGGAACGGCGTTGTACCTCAAACAACATTTGCGTTCCTTCTGCACGTACATTCATCGCTCGAAAATCAGCCTCTTCATTAAAACCATAAGAGGTAACAGGGCAAGATACTAATGGAAGTATTTTACGTACATTATCATCATCGGTACAAGCTACCACATTACCATAAAAGGGTAGGCGTTGAACAAATTGAATAAAAGCCGCTCTCAGTTTGGCTTCATCATGTCCATAGGTATCCATATGATCCATGTCAATATTGGTAATAATGGCAATCACAGGTAAAAGATTTAAAAAAGACGCATCAGACTCATCTGCTTCAACAACAATATAATCCCCCGTCCCTAAGCGTGCATTTGCACCTACTGAGTTTAACTTGCCCCCAATCACAAAAGTGGGATCCATACCTGCTGCCCCTAGAATACTCGCCACCAGACTTGTTGTGGTGGTTTTTCCATGTGTTCCTGCCACAGCAATACCGCTTTTTAAACGCATAAGTTCTGCTAGCATAATCGCACGAGGAACAACAGGAATCCCCTTAGCTCGGGCAGCTAACACTTCAGGGTTACTCCCCAAAATAGCTGTTGATGTCACCACTGCTTGCGCTCCGTCAATATGACTTGCCTGATGACTATCATAAATCGTAGCCCCTAACGCTGCCAATCGCCGTGTAACGGCTGTATCATTCATATCTGAACCACTGATTTGATAACCAAGATTCAATAACACTTCTGCAATACCGCTCATTCCAGAGCCACCTATACCGATAAAATGTATATGGTGAATTTTATGTTTCATATTTATCCTTTGATAACGCTCTCACACGCATTAGCAATATCTTCTGTTGCCTGTGTATAGGCCATATTTCTGGCTCGTTGGGCAACCTGTACAAGTTGTTCTCGATTAAGCGTTTGTAAAAAATCACTTAATTGTTTTGCATTTAAATCTTTTTGTGCTTGACTAAATGCCGCCTGTTGCTGACTTAACCATCTAGCATTAACCGTTTGATGATCATCTATCGCATGAGGTAATGGCACAAATAATGCGGCAACACCTGTTGCTGCCACTTCAGCAACGGTCATCGCACCTGCTCGACAAATAAGCAAATCTGCTTGACTTAGTGCTTCTGCCATATTATCAATAAAAGCGACACATTCTGCCCGTACCCCTACTTTTTGATAATTTTGCTGCAATATGGTTAAGTGCTGCTCTCCTGCTTGATGTTTAATAGAAGGGCGTTGTGCTTCGGGTATTAAAGCGATTGCTTCTGGTACTAAAGTATTTAATGCCATTGCCCCTAAACTACCACCAACCACTAAAATACGCAAAGGCCCTTGACGTTGAGCATAGCGTTGCTCTGGTAAAGCCATATGCAATAAGTCTTGACGAACAGGATTACCGACAGTCTCTGCTTTTGGCAGTACATCAGGAAACCCTGTTAGAATTTTTGTTGCAAACTGAGCAATCATTTTATTAGCAGTGCCAGCAACAGCATTTTGTTCATGCACCACAATAGGAATACCTGATAATTTAGCCATTAAAGCACCAGGGAAAGAGACATATCCTCCCATACCTAATACCACATCAGGCTGTGCCATTTTAATAGCTTTTCTGGCATCAAGACAAGCACTTAATAAGGTAAAAGGCAATCTAAGCATTGCGCCGATACCTTTTCCCCTTAGTCCAGAAAAAGTCATTGGTAATAACTCAATATGCTGAGCAGGAACTAAACGTCCTTCCATACGTGCAGGATTACCCAACCATTTAACTTGCCAACCACGTTTTTTAAGAGTATCTGCAACGGCTAAGCCAGGCATAATATGACCACCAGTACCACCCGCCATAATTAATATTTTTTTTGTCATATTATGTTCTCCTTTCATAAGGACGCTGCCCTCGCATCATACAACGGTTCTCATAATCTACCCGTAATAATAGACCCACAGCAACTAAATTCATCACGAGTGCAGAACCACCATAACTCACAAACGGTAATGTTAGCCCTTTGGTCGGTAGTAAGCCAAAGCAAACACCCAAATTAATAAACGTTTGTACCCCAAACCAAATGGCAACACCTTGTGCAACTAGACCGTTAAACTCTCGATCCATTGCAATAGATTGACGACCAATTTCTAATCCCTTTTTAATAATGATAGAGAAAAGAACAATAACACCCAAAATACCCACAAAACCTAGCTCTTCTGCAACGACCGCCATAATAAAGTCTGTATGGGCTTCTGGTAAGTAGTGTAATTTTTCAATACTAAAACCTAGACCGACACCAAATATCTCACCTCGTCCCACAGCAATCAGTGAATGTGTTAATTGATAGGCAGTGGATTGAGCATATTGTTCGCTAAAAGGATCTAAGTAAGCAAAAAACCGTTGTACCCTAAAAGGCTCAAGGATAATAGCAAAAACAACTCCGGCGATAGCAAGGATAACGAGCCCAACAAAAACCTTTAAACTTACGCCACCTAAAAAAATTAAACCAAAGACAATGGCTACCACAACAATAGTAGCACCTAAATCAGGTTCAATAAAAAGAAGTCCACAGATAATACCAGCAAAAACAATAATAGGTGCAAACCCCCTCATTTCTTTCATATATTGTTTTTTGCGTGCTGTGTACCAAGAAGTAAAAATAATCATCACCAACTTAGCTAGCTCAGAGGGTTGAAAACGGATAGGACCTAATGAAATCCAACGATATGCCCCATTTACCTTCACCCCAATAATAAAGACGGCAATCAATGTAATCACCGCCAACACATAAAGGTGTAAGGCATATTTTTCCCAGAATGGCATAGAAATTTGCGTAACTAACATACAAATCACGATACCTGCTGCCAAAAACAAGAAATGTCGTTTGAAAAAATAATAACGATCCGCATTGACAAATTTAGGCCCATCTCCTAATGCAATAGAAGAAGAAAACACCATAATTAAACCAAATACTAATAGCGTCCCTATGGCACAAATCAGCAATAAGTCATAATCCCGCATATTAGTACGTGTGGTTCTAGCAAACCCACCTTGTGTTAATTCGCTCACATCAACTCTCCCATCTCTACCGCAAGTTGATTGACCGCATGAACAAATACTTCACCCCGATGATGATAATTTTTAAACATATCCATACTCGCGCAAGCAGGGGATAATAAAACAATATCACCCTCCTTGGCATATTGCATAGAAGACTGTACAGCCGCTTCTAATGTATCAAATGCCTCCATAGGAACACCTGTTGATTCTAGCGCTGTTCGAATAATTTCTTTATCCTGACCAATCAGCAATACAGCTCTTGCATACTGTTTAATCGGTAGAAATAAAGGTGAAAAATCTTGCCCTTTCCCTAATCCACCTAAAATAATAACCACAGGTCTTCCCAGCCCAACGAGAGCAGCTTGTGTCGCACCAACATTCGTTCCTTTGCTATCATCGATAAACTCAACCCCTTGAATCATTCGCACAAAATTACTACGATGCGCTTGTGCTTCATAATGACGTAATGTTGTTAATAAAGGTGCATAAGGCAGATCAATTGCACGACACAATCCAATCGCTGCCAAGGCATTTAACGCATTATGACGACCTCTAACACGCATCGCATCTGCAGGCATTAAACGTTTAATCATTGTTTTTTGACGGGTAGGGCGTTCTTGTACTTTTTTCTTAGCTTTGGTATGGGGTATGACATCAAAATCATCTTGCTCATTCACACATAACCATGCCATACCATTGATATGTTCAATGCCTAAATCATTCGCTAGCGGTGGTTCATCACTACCAAAAGAACAAATATGCTCATCATCAATTGCCGAAACCATACCCAATGTATAATCATCATCACGATTGACAATAGCGGTATCACTTAACGCTAATAATTTGGCTTTGGATTGTATATAATGCGCCATACTACCATGCCAATCAAGATGGTCTTGTGTAATATTCAATACGACAGAAGCATGGGGATGTAAACTCACCACTGTATGTAACTGAAAACTTGATAACTCTAGCACCCACACATCAGGTAATGTTTGATGGGTTAATGCTTGTTGCAAAGCATCTAATGCTGAGGGACTGATATTACCTGCTGCAATAGCCTGTTTACCTGCTTGTAAACACATATCACGCACCATTGTCGTTACTGTTGTTTTACCATTTGTCCCTGTGATTGCCAATACCTTAGGAGCATATCCTATCTGATCTTTTAAGGATTGTAATGCACGTGCAAAAAGCTCTATTTCTCCAATGACCTCAATCCCCTGTGATACCGCTTTTTCTAAGAATGGTTGAAGATCAGGTTGAAAAGGCGATAACCCCGGACTTAACACAATACAATGAACCGATTGCAATGCATCATCTGATAGGGCTTTAGTTTCACCTAAATAATAATTTTCTGTTGGAATACCTAAGGATTGTAACGCTTCTAAACCACTCGGTTTTTCTCGTGTATCGGCAACTTTAACAGTTGCCCCCTGTTGTACACACCATCGACTAGCCGCTAAGCCTGTTTCTCCTAGACCTAGCACTAAAATCGTTTTTTGATTTAAATCGAAATTAACGGAATGGTTCATAGTTAAAATATCCTTTCACCTACTATCACGATAGAGATTATATTTATTAACGCAATTTTAATGTGGATAAACCAATCAATACTAACATAATCGTGATAATCCAAAAACGCACCACCACTTGCGTTTCTTTCCAACCACCCACTTCAAAATGATGGTGTAAAGGTGCCATTTTTAGAATACGCCGTCCTTCTCCGTAACGTTTTTTAGTGTATTTAAACCAAGTAACTTGTAGCATAACGGATAGTGTTTCAACCACAAATACACCACTCATAATAAAGAATACAATTTCTTGACGGGTAATAACAGCAATTGTCCCTAACATGCCACCTAATGCCAATGCCCCCACATCCCCCATAAATACCTGAGCAGGATAGGTATTAAACCATAAGAAGGCTAAACCAGCCCCACCTAATGCCGCACATAGCACCATCATTTCTGATGCACCGGGAATATAAGGGAATAAAAGATAGCTAGAGTAATCTACCCGTCCTACCACATAAGCAAAAATACCCAATGCAGCCCCAATCATAACGGTTGGCATAATGGCTAAACCATCTAAACCATCAGTAAGATTAACCGCATTGCTAGCCCCTACAATCACAATCCATGTTAAGGTAGCAAAACCCAATACCCCCAAAGGATAGCTGACATTTTTAAAGAACGGGACAATTAAATCTGCACGAGATGGTAATGGCATAGTAAAACCACTAAGCAACCAATCTTTAAATAGGGGCCATAACTCCGCATTTGCAGGAACAGATACGGCAAAACTTAAATAAACGGCTGCAATTACCCCCACCAAAGTTTGCCAGAAAAATTTCTCCCGAGAAGACATCCCTTCTGGATTACGATAGACCACTTTACGATAATCATCTACCCAACCAATCGCACCAAATCCTAAGGTTACCAATAGAACAACCCATACAAAACGATTACTTAAATCAGCCCAAAGCAATGTACTAATAGCGATACTGATGAGGATTAATACTCCTCCCATTGTTGGTGTACCATTTTTGGCTAAATGATCTTTAGGGCCATACGCACGGACAGCTTGCCCTATTTTAAGCTCCGTTAGTTTACGAATAACTCGCGGTCCTGCTATAAGACCAATTAATAAAGCTGTACCACACGCCAACATAGCGCGTAAAGTAATATATTCAAAAACAGAGAAAACACTATATGTATCAGATAGTGCTTTAAATAGCTCATACAACATTTTTATTCCTTATTAGCACTATCCAATAATGCTTGAACCACACGTTCCATTTTCATAAAACGTGAACCTTTTACAATAATTGTTTTGACAGGTAGCTCCTGTAATGCATTTACCAATATATCTATAGCATTAAAGTGCTGTGCACCCTCTCCAAACACTTTAACGGTTTCCTGTGTTAATGTCCCTACGGCAAATACGGCAAAAAGATTTTTTTCCTTTGCATAAGCACCTATTTCAGCATGCATAGCTGGACCATCATCACCCACTTCTCCCATATCCCCCAATACAAGTACCGCAGGTTGAGGAAGCTGACAAGCAACATCAATAGCGGCTTTTACTGAATCAGGATTTGCATTATAGGTATCATCAATAATCACCCCCCCGTCTTCTCGGTTGTATAGTTGCATACGTCCTTTAACGGCTTTAAATTGTGCTAATCCTTCTGCAATAGTTGCCAATGGTACTTTGATTGCCAAAGCACATGCCGCTGCGGCTAAAGCATTACGGATATTATGATACCCTGCGATAGATAATCGTACAGGTATTTGTGTACTCGCTACTTTGGATAAACCGGGCAAAGGCTCATACTGTAGAATAAAGGAAGAACCTAATGCATCTAACTGTATCTGAGAAGCAAAGACATTCCCTTTTTCTCCAAACAAAATACGTTGATGTGTTCCCGATAAACGATGCCAAACGGGGGTATATTCTTCATCAGCAGGATAAACGGCAATACCATTTTCTGGCAAAGCTTTTAGAACTTCACCATTTTCATAAGCAACCGCTTCTACTGTTTTCATAAATTCTTGATGTTCTCGCTGAGCATTATTGACAAGCGCAACATCAGCCTGCGTTATTTGCGATAAAACCGCCATTTCGCCAGGATGATTCATTCCCAATTCAAAAACAGCCGCTTGGTGTTGTGCGGTTAATTTCAAAAGACTTAAAGGAACACCGATATGATTATTGAGATTACCTGCTGTTGCTAAAACATTCTCTTTACCAACGTATGCTTGTAGAATAGAAGCAATCATTTCTTTACATGTTGTCTTTCCATTACTACCACTCACGGCGATGACAGGTAATGAAAACTGAGCTCGCCATGCCTTTGCCACCACAGACAAGGCTTCTACGGTATCTTTTACGACAATTTGTGGCAAAGCTAAGGTTGTATCGGGACTAGAAACAATAGCTGCCACAGCTCCTTTCTGGGCAACATCGGTTAAAAAAGCATGCCCATCAAATGACTCTCCTTTGAGCGCAACAAAAATATCACCCTCTTGAATGGTGCGAGAATCAGTATTAATTTTGTAGCCTGCTTTTAAGAGTAAACCCAATAATGCCCACTGACGATCATCAAAAGGATATTTCTGATGATGAATTTCTTGATAGGTTTCATGTCCTTTACCTGCTATTAACACGACATCATTTGTTTTCGCATGAAAAATAGCATGCAGGATAGTATAAGCACGGTCAGTATTTGCAAAACTACCCTCTGGCATTCCTTGGAGAATATCATTTAAAATCTGTTGTGGTTCTTCAGTACGAGGATTATCACTGGTAACATATACTTTATCCGCTTGTTCTGAAGCAATTTTACCCATCACAGGACGTTTAGTTGGGTCTCTATCACCCCCACAACCAAACACACACACTAACTCTCCTTGTTGGGTCTGTGCAGAAGGTCGTAAGGCTTTTAACGCTTGTTCTAATGAGTCAGGGGTGTGTGAATAATCTACTACGACTAAAGGTATATTTGCCGTTATAGGCGGTTTAACAATTTCTAAACGACCAGGAACAGCCTTTAATAGCGCTAAACTTTTGGCTATTTTACTAATATCCCACCCTAAAGCATTCAATACACCAGCCACTAGTAAAAGATTTGCGATATTATGTTCACCCACTAAATGGGCTAATATCTGTGTCTCTCCTTCTGGTAAAGACAAGGTAAAAATTAAACCTGCTTCTGTAAATTGTTGGTTTTTAGCATAAATACTTGCTTTAGGATGATCTTTAAGCGAGTAAGCCATTGTCGCCTTTGCTGTACTTTGTGTAAAAAAGCACTCACCTGCCGAATCATCAATATTAATCACAGCGTACTCTACATCTTTTCTGGTGAATAGCAATGATTTGCAACGCTCATATTCTTGCATTGATTGATGATAATCTAAATGATCTAAGGTAAGGTTAGTAAACCCTGCCACTTTAATCTGTATATTATCTAAACGACCTTGCTCTAACCCAATAGATGATGCCTCAATCGCTACAGTATGAATATCTTTTGCCTTTAATACCGCTAATAAACGATGCATACTCAACACATCTGGCGTAGTGAGTGATCCACCTAAACTTTCCCCACTCGGCAAAATAGTCCCTAGCGTACCGATAGTAGCACACGCTACTCCTTGTTGATTAAGTGCTTGAGCAATCCAATTTGTACATGAGGTCTTTCCATTTGTACCTGTTACCGCAATAACCGTCATCGAAGCAGAGGGAAAACCATACCACTCATCTGCTAAAGCACCTAATTGCGTGCGTAGCTGATCAACTTCTAAAACAGGGATCTCAATAGAGGGATATGCTAAACCCTTTTCAATCAGAACTGCTGCTGCTCCTTTATTAACCGCTTGATGGATATATTGCGTACCATCCGTGTGAGTCCCTTTACATGCAACAAAGACATCCCCTTTTTGGATGTCTCTGCTATCAAGGCGAAGATCTGCTTTTTCGGATATATATTGTTTTAGCCAATCAATCATCATTTAAATTATCCTTGTGTTCTTTTATTACTCTTTTGATTATGTGCTTCCATTTTATTTTTTGGAGGGGCAATAGGTGCATCTGGCGGAACACCTAAATATTTTAAGGTTTGTTCAATCACTTCTGCTACTACAGGCCCTGATACAATAGTCCCATAATACCCACCCTTTTTCGGTTTATCTAACGTAACAGCAACAACGATACGAGGGTTTGAGATAGGCGCTACCGCCACAAAAGAGCCACGATAGGCTGATTTAGAATACTGTCCATTAACGATTTGACGTGCTGTACCTGATTTACCACCTATACGATACCCACTGACTTGTGCTTGAACCTTAGACCCTTCAGCACCAGCCGCTCCTTCAAGCATTACCCGAATATCACGTGCAACATTGGGTGAGAAAACCTGAATACTGCTAGGGCGATTTTGGTTACGCACTAAAGAAAGGGAAATCATATCACCATCACGGGCTAATGCGGTATAAGCCTGTGCAATTTGAATAAGAGATACCGATAAACCATATCCATATGACATGGTGGCTTTTTCAATAAGACGCCAGTTTTTCCATGGGCGTACACGACCTGCTGCCGCACCAGGGAAACCCATTGTAGGGGCTTGACCAAACCCTAATGCATTAAATACCGTCCACATCTGCTGTGCACGCAAACGCTCTGAAATCATTGCCATACCGATATTACTTGAACGGCGTAAAATACCAGCAACATTTAAAGTACCATTATGATTACTAACGTCTGTAATTCTTGCACCTTGATACTGCCAAGAACCATTACCTGTTGCAAATTTAGTATCACGTGTAATAGCACCTGCATCTAATGCTAAAGCAGCAACTAAAGGTTTAATAATCGATCCCGGTTCAAAAGTATCTGTAATCACACGGTTACGCAAAGCCGCACCACGTCGATCTTTATTATTATTCGGATCATATGTCGGCATACTCACCATAGCAAGAATTTCACCACTTACCGAATCAACTACTACAACACCACCTGATTCAGCATCATGTTTTTTAATGGCTTTCTCCAGTGCTTGAGCGGCGATAAATTGGATACGACTATCAATAGTTAATTGAATATTATCACCATGTTGTGCAGGAATACTTGCACTAGAAGCAACGTCTTCAATAATATCTCCCAAGCGATTACGAATAACCACTCGAGAACCATCGGAGCCTTCTAGCACTTTATTGTATTGTTTCTCTAAACCCTCAATACCATTATTCTCAATATTTGTGAACCCAACAATATGACTCATTAATGAGCCTTGCGGATAAAGGCGCTTACTCTCTGCATCAATATTTACCCCTTTAATTTTGAGAGCACGTACTTGATCAGAGGTTTCTAATGTAATTTGCCGTTTTAAAAAGAGAAAAGGTTTACTTTTATTGGCATTTAATTTTTCTTCTAGCTGTTTCGGTGAATCACCCAGTACCTTTGCTAAAGCCGCCCTACTCTCGGCAGGTGCATTTAACAGTTGCTCAGGAACAACCCAAATACTACTAGCAGGAATACTTGTTGCGAGAAACTCTCCATTACGGTCAACAATACGCCCACGCTCTGCATGTAAAGGAATACGTGCTTCATAGCGCACATCCCCTTTTTTTCGTAAAAAATCACTATTAACCGCTTGATGGTAAAATGCCTGAACGCCCACAGCCACAAAACCACAAATCAACAAAGTATAAAGCAAAGTGCCTCTTGCTTTAAAAGAGGCCTTTTCTCCTGCTGTTTCATAGGAGCGGACAATATTATGACTTTTTTTTACTCTCTGACGAGATAAACCAAACCAGTTTTTCATCTTATTCACCTTGCTGATTACTGCTTAGTCGCTTCTGATGTAGACTGTTGCCATTCTGATGATTTGATATAAATAATTTGATTTATATCGGCAGGCTTTAAATTTAATTTTTGTGCCATTACGGTATTAATATAAGCGGTACTGGTTAAATTAGCACGCTCTAACTGTAAATAACTCCAGACTTGATTTAGTTTTTGCTCTACATTTTGTGTTCGCACTAAATCGTTATACAGTAACCGTTGTTGATAACGCACCGTAATCAACTCCATGGCACTATACACAAAAAAGCTTAACAATACAAAAATTGCTACTATCCCTTTCATAGCGAAACCTCTGTACGTTGAGCAACACGCAATATGGCTGAGCGCGACCGTGGATTCGCCGCTACCTCTTCCTTACTAGCACTTACCTTACCCAGATTCTTGAGAGTCGGTTGAGGCAACTCACTTTCTCTTAAAGGCATACGTGCAAAAGCAGCAGCAGGATTTGCCGCCTGTGCGATAAACTGTTTCACTCTTCTATCTTCTAATGAGTGAAAACTAATAACCGCCATACGTCCCTCAGGCACTAATAAACTCAATATTGACGCGAGGGTGCGTGAAAGCTCTTCAAGCTCGTCATTGAGGTAAATCCGTATAGCTTGAAATGTCCGCGTCGCTGGATGCTGCCCTTTTTCACGCGTCCTGACGGTGGCAGCAACGAGCTCGGCAAGTTCGAGCGTTGTCCGTAATGGGTTGGATTGGCGGCGACTTTCAATCGCCTTTGCAATCTGGAAAGCAAACCGTTCTTCGCCATAGTTTTTAATAACCTCTTTAATTTGTTCTACATCAGCTGTTTCCAGCCATTCTTGTGCTGTCATGCCTTGTGTAGTATCCATTCTCATATCTAAAGGCCCTTCTTTCATAAAAGAAAAGCCTCGACGAGCATCATCAATCTGTGGAGATGAAATACCTAAATCCAACAGAATCCCTTGCACCTGATCAATACCACGAGCATGCAATGCTTCTTTCATTGTGGAAAACCCACCATGAATAATTTGCACCCTATTATCAGTTGCCTGTAATCGTTTAGCCTCCTCTATTGCTAAAGGATCTTTGTCAAATACAAATAACTGAGCATCAGGTGCTAATTGGCTTAGAAGATAACGACTATGCCCTCCTCTGCCAAAAGTACCATCCACATAAATTCCCTTTGCCCTCATACCTGATAAAGACAAATGAATAGCTGAATCCTTACTATAAAAATCTGGATTCACTAATGCGTTTACGGTGGCATACAGTAAGACCGTTGTGTGAGTAAATGCAGTATCCATCACAATGAGAAATCATCCAATTTAGATAAATCGATACTTGCCAAATCTTCTTCTTGTTGAGCAGCAAATTTATCTGCTGCCCACAATTCAAATCGCTGACCCATACCAACAAGGACAACGTCTTTCACAATCCCCGCAACGTCACGCAGTTCCGGAGCGATTAAGACACGACCTGAACCATCTAACTCAACATCTTGTGCATTACCTAATAAAAGGCGTTGCAAACCACGCTGAGAAGAAGGCAGATCCATAATGATTTTTCGTTTGGCTTCCCATTCAAATCGGGGGTAGATTAACAAGCCACCATCAAGGTTTCGGGTAATGGTTATCTTGCCATGGGAGTCTGTCAACAGCGCATCACGATACCGGGCCGGAATAGTCATCCGTCCTTTAGCATCTAATGAGAGAGCACTGTTTCCTTGAAAAATCACTTTTGTCCCACTTTTTCACACAATTTCCTACTAATCTCCACTTTAAGCCATTTAGAATTATTTTTCAAGTTAATTTTTGTTTTCTTCAATAAAAATAAAGGCTTAGCTTACAATCAGAAAATGCAGAGCATTTATTAATAATGATTAAAATCAATGGGTTATAAAATATACTAAAAGTATTACACTAAATATTACTTTTTTAAGCGTAAAAACTTTTACATTTTTATAAAAAGACAAGGCGATTTTAATGATGAAAATAGTTAATGAGAGCGGTTATTCCCTAAGGTTATAAAAAAACTGGCTCTCTAATAACTTAAGATATAAACTGAGCTATTTATTAAGGGGAACTGCTATCTATTTGGAGTAATTTTTAATCTATTAATTTTTATCTTAACACTATATACATAATCCCCATTAGGTACTCTCTCTATTTAATCTCCATAAAAAATCCCCACCATACCATAAGTACAGTAGGGATATTAAAATAAGACAAAGCAAGCCTATAAGCCGGATTATGTAAACCTAAAAGGTCGGCAATCATTCCTCTAGACTTTATATTACTATAAAGTTCAAGCCATCTACCCGCATACATAGGACGAGCAGCCCATATGCCTATTTGATGTTGCTCCAGATAGAGGTTACCGCGTTTCACCTTACTATGCTGTTATAAATATAACGCCATACGGGACTAACCGTACCAGAGCCTAAAGACCGAAATCATTAAGCCCACATAGTAAACTCGTCTCTGTGGCCCTATTCCTCATTCATTGCTGAATGGACGGCTGTTAGCCGCTACCTTGCTCTATGGAGTCCGGACTTTCCTCGATTACTCGCGATTGCCCAGCTTGCTTTGCATGCGTATTGTATCATTTTACAGTGAAAGTTGTAAGCGTAACCATGCTGTACGACCAGGCTCATTCACGCGTAAGGTTTGCATACCTGCACTTGGGTTAGCCGCTTTACTGATAAACTCAGCATAGGTTTTATCAAAGATATTATCAACACCTGCTTGTAAGGTAGCGTATTGATTGATTTTCCACCCTGCATTAAGCGATAGCACCCCAAATCCAGCACTCTCACCAATGTCTTGACCAATAATATTACCTTGTCCTTTTGCAAAACGAGTTTGCTTAGCAACAACACGCCAGAGTAAGCCTACACTATATGTTTCATTATCCCATGTTAAGGTATTATTCCACTCAAGTGGTGGTGTCTGTGCCAATGGTCTATCATCAGTACGATTACGACCATAGGTATAAGCAATATTACTACCCACTGTCCAATTAGGAGCAAAATTCCATTTAACATCAGCTTCTACACCATAGCGGCGAGCATCAATATTACGAGCCTTGCCTTGCATCCAATCAATCATGATAAAATCTTTAATATCACTAGCAAATAGGGATACACTAGTTTGGATTTTATCAGTTGACCAAAGCGCACCGATATCTAATTGACGGTTTTGTTCTGGACGTAAATAACCTGTTTGGGCTCGATTACGCTCCCAGTAGTCAGGTGAACGCTCTGCAATACCTAAACCAGCATAATAATGAATATCACCCACCATTTGCTCCCAACGGATAAATCCAGAGGTGAGATGATAGGTTTGTTTTTCATATTTAGGCAATACACCTCTATAGTCTGCATTCCCTGATTTGTAATAACGTGCATCTATTTCATCATAGCGTAAACCAGCAATCCATTTTTGATCTTCTGTACGTTGCCATGCAACCTCTGCAAAAACACCCCATTGATTAAATTTCTGACGAGATAAAAAGGGTTTACGTTTAAAATTGGCATCACCTACTCTAATAGTATGCTTATCATACATATAGTCAAAGCCTGTTTGTAGATTCACATTATCCCAATCAAAGGTCATTTTAAGCTGACCACTATTGGTTTTACGTTTGGGATTGCTTGCTCTAATCATTCTCATACCATTTGGCATTCTTGGTGGTGTACGCAAACTATAAGTATCCATCACATGATCAATCTCACTTTGACCATAGTTTAATTCTAAAGCACTAAACCAAGGGGTAATATTACGCTGCGTAAAGCGAACATTCCACGCATCACGATCAAACTGACTACCATCCATCATACGGTCAGCATAAGCGGCTTCCCCTCGACTACGTTCATATGTTGCAACAAGCTCTGTATTTTCTGTTGGAGTCAACCCTAGCTGAATCATTTGATTATCGCGCTTAAAATTAGAATGCACTCTATTACCATCCCCATCACGATAATCATCCGACTCATTATGTGAGGCATTTAAACGTAGATACGCATATTTATTACCTATCGCCCCCTCTACAGAAGCATCTCGGCGATCTCGACTACCTAGTGTACCCGTTGCCTCTAAATAATAATTCTTTTCACTAAAATCAGGGGTTTTACGCACAAAGCTGACAGACCCTGTTACTAGCCCAGACCCTTGTGTAACAGATTGAGGACCCTTAGTGACAACCACTTCATCAAAACTATTCGGGAAAATATACGCTGTTGGCGGATCCATACGACCACCACAACCACCATAAAGGAAATGATCATCTGCACGGATAGCTAAACGAGAACCACCTAAGCCCCTAAATAAAGGATCACCTGATGAACCACCCTTACGGATAATATTCATACTTGGTACAGATCTTAATAAGTCTGCACCATCTCCTGCCGGTAAGGGTTGTAATGTTTTTTTAGGATTAAATCTGACAGTATTTGCACTATCTTGACTTGCTCCCATGATAACAATCGGATCTAATACTGTTGTTTTTGTGCTATCGTCAGCATAAGCACTTGAAATAGCAACAACCAGCAAAGAATAAGCCCAATAAGTATTTCGCATTATCTCTTCTCCATCAACCAAATTTGGATAAATACCCCAAGATATTAAATTTCCTAATAATGTTAAGAATTTTCTTGGCTCTAAAAATGTAACAAAACAATAAATTTATTACATATTAATGTTATATGGTAACAAGAATATGCCAAAATAAGTATTTTTTTATGTTTATAAACAACAGTTTCTTTTGATTAATATCAATTAATGTATTATTTTTTGCAAATTTAATAATATTGTAACAACTATAGTTATTTATTTTATCTATCACACTACCATTTTTTATGTCTTAATTATTAATTTTATTAATTGGTTTTATAAAAAAATAGAATTTTACTATTAATCATTTTTTCTCTATACTTATCCTGTAGTAAACAAAACCTCTCTCTTTTACTTATTAAGGAATATAATGATGGATGATACTAAAAAATGCCCTATAACCCACCTCACAACAGCTTTCGGTGCACCTGTGGTGGACAATCAAAACAGCTTAACAGCAGGTCCAAGAGGCCCACTATTAGCACAAGATGTTTGGTTAAATGAAAAATTAGCTAACTTTGTTCGTGAAGTTATTCCAGAGCGCCGTATGCACGCTAAAGGTTCTGGTGCTTTTGGTACATTTACCGTTACTAATGATATTACTGCTTATACACGTGCTAAGATTTTTAGTGAAGTAGGCAAGAAAACCGAAATGTTTGCACGTTTCACTACCGTAGCAGGTGAACGTGGTGCAGCCGATGCAGAACGTGATATTCGCGGTTTCGCCTTAAAATTCTATACAGAAGAAGGTAACTGGGACGTAGTAGGTAATAATACACCTGTTTTCTTCTTACGTGATCCTCGTAAATTCCCTGATTTAAATAAAGCCGTAAAACGCGATCCTCGTACCAACTTACGCAGTGCTACTTATAACTGGGATTTCTGGACATTATTACCAGAAGCATTCCACCAAGTCACTATCGTAATGTCTGATCGTGGTATCCCTGCAACTTATCGTCATATGCACGGTTATGGTTCACATACCTACAGTTTTATTAATGCAAATAACGAACGTTTCTGGGTTAAATTCCACTTCCGTACTCAACAAGGCATCAAGAACCTAAGCGATGCTGAAGCAGAAGCTATTATTGGTAAAGATCGCGAAAGCCACCAACGTGATTTATATGAAGCAATTGAACGCGGTGATTTCCCGAAATGGAAAATGTATGTTCAAATTATGCCAGAAACCGATGCGGACAAAGTACCTTATCACCCATTTGACTTAACTAAAGTATGGCCAAAAAGCGACTACCCATTAATCGAAGTAGGTGAATTTGAACTTAACCGCAACCCAGAAAACTTCTTTATGGACGTAGAGCAATCTGCTTTTGCTCCAAGCAACTTAGTACCGGGTATCAGCGTATCACCAGATCGTATGCTACAAGCACGTCTCTTTAACTATGCCGATGCTCAACGTTATCGTTTAGGTGTAAACTATCACCAAATCCCTGTAAATCGTGCACGTTGCCCTGTACATAGCAACCACCGCGATGGTCAAGGTCGTATGGATGGTAACTATGGCAGTACATTACACTATGAACCAAACAGCTTTGGTCAGTGGCAAGAGCAAGCTCAATACAAAGAGCCTCCTCTTAAAATTTCAGGTGATGCTGCTCACTGGGATTTCCGTGAAGATGATGCAGACTACTTCTCACAACCACGTGCATTATTCCGTTTAATGACACCTGAACAACAGCAAGTATTATTTGAGAATACCGCTCGTGCCTTAGGTGATGCTCCTGATTTCATCAAGCAACGTCATATTGATAACTGTACAAAATGTGATCCTGCTTATGGTGAAGGCGTACGTAAAGCCGTTGAAGCATTAAAAGCGTAAGATTTAAACATCATACGATAAAGTATCCCTAAGCAATTAGGGTCATACACACAAAACCCCTACGGATATTTATCTATAGGGGTTTTATTTTGAAACAGATAAAAAAATGAGTGCTTTAATAGATAATTTATCGTTATTTAAAATAACTTTTATAAGAAAATATATTTTTAAAAGCACGGAGAAATATTAATTAACCAAGTGAGTTTTCTGGTGAGAAGCGGAAGAACTGCGACTCAACATTATTTGTAGTGCTTTAATAAATACTCATTTATCATCTTATTTTATTTCACCATCGTAATAGCAAAACCATCCCACCCCTTATGCCCTATCGTTTGTAAAGCAGTAGAGTCCAAGCGAGGATCTTCTTGTAATTTTTTAAAATACTGTCGAATCCCACGAATATTAGGAGCTTTATCCTCTTCCGTTATCACCTTACCATCTCGTACCATATTATCTGCCACAATTACAGTACCAGAACGACTTAATTCAATACAATAATCCAGATAATAGGGATTATTTTCTTTATCCGCATCAATAAAAATAAAATCAAAACTAGGAATCTGCCCTGCTTTATATTCCTTGAGCAAAGTTTCCAAGCAATCCATTGCCCTACCCTGCATAAGACGAATATTATCTTGCAAAGCCATCATGGCAAATGTCTGTTCAGCAATCTTAATATGATGCTCATCAAAATCAATTGTTGTTACTTTACCTCCTTCAGGTAAATCCTTTGCCATCCATATCGTGCTATAGCCTGCCAAAGTTCCTATTTCAAGGATATTTTTTGCACCCATCATACGAATTAAAAAATGCAAAAACTTACCATGATTAGCTGGAACATTAATTTTGGGGAGTGGCTTTGTTCGATGAAAAGCTAACACGGCATCATATCGACTGTCTTCATGATGCAAGTGCTTAAAAATAAACTCATCTACCTGATCAGGCAAATCCGAAGGAATAACTGAACTTCGCATTGTATTCTCTTTTATTTCTATACTTATGAAGAATGAATTAATGATGTAATAAGGCTAAAAATACATTAAAAATAGACCCTACTTTTTACTTTATTTAACCCTATTACACACTCAATATCATCAAACTAAGATAATTCTACGCTACAAATCGCCAAGGAAGCACTTCACCTGCCGATAAAGGTACTAATGGCGCATCTTTTGTATAAGGAACTTGCTGAGGAATTTCAAACTCTTTACGCTCTAAGGTAATTGTCTCTGTATTAACAGGTAATCCATAGAATTGAGGCCCATGAAGACTAGCAAATCCTTCCAACTGATCTAATTTACCCGCTTTTTCAAAAGCAGTCGCATAGAGTTCCATCGCATGAAGCGCAGAATAACAGCCTGCACATCCACAGGATGCCTCTTTTGCATGCTTAGCATGAGGCGCACTATCTGTACCCAGAAAAAAGCGAGGATTACCACTTGTTGCTGCTTCAACTAAAGCAATACGATGCTCTTCTCGTTTAAGAACAGGTAAGCAATAATAATGAGGACGAACCCCTCCCTGAAAAATAGCATTACGATTAAACAATAAATGCTGGGGAGTAATCGTTGCCCCTATCGGGCCTTCTGCATCACGTACATAGTGAGCGCCTTGTTTGGTGGTGATATGCTCAAAAACCACTTTAAGTGCAGGAAATGCTCTGCGTAGTGGCAACATAACCCGATCAATAAAAACAGCCTCACGATCAAATAAATCAACTCGAGGGTCAGTTACTTCACCATGCACCAACAAAGGCATACCATATTGTTGCATGGCTTCTAGTGTACGAGAACAATTCCCCAAAAGATCGGTTACTCCCGCATCTGAATTGGTTGTTGCACCAGCAGGGTATAATTTGAATGCTTTTACAAACCCACTTTCTGCTGCTTTTTTTACGTCCTCTACAGAGGTATTATTTGTTAAGTATAACGTCATCAAGGGGGTAAATGAATGAAGATTTTGTTGTGCTAATACCGCTTCAATACGTGCCTTATAAGCACTTGCCATCTCTACAGTCGTTACAGGCGGTTTCAGATTTGGCATCACAATAGCACGAGAAAATTGACGAGCAGAATCTGCTACCACGGCTGCTAATGCCTCACCATCTCTTAGGTGAAGGTGCCAATCATCTGGACGAATAAGCGTAATAGACGCTGACGTTATCTGCATAATAAATTATCCATTATCATAAATTGACGATGCTCTATTTTACAAATTCTTTAGGCAACTGAGGCACTTAACCTCATAATCTATTAAAATCATTCTATGCACATTCATGACAGTCCACTCTGAACGCTTGTAATTTTGTCAAATGTGTTTTACACTCTTTGCTCATTCCTAGACGGTATCGCTAAAGATGACTTCCCTAGCCTACCAATACAATAATCAATCTAGGACTATCCACTCTAATGATATTATTCTGGAGAAATACATATGACAGTCGAAAAAAAACCAGCTCGCAAACCTAATGCAGCTTTTATGAAACCACTTACACCCAGTAAAGAATTAGCCGCTATCGTTGGTGCTACTCCCCTACCTCGTACAGAAGTGACTAAGAAAATTTGGGACTATATTAAAGCCAATAATCTACAAGACCCTGCTAATCGCCGTAATATCAATGCAGATGCTAAATTACGCCCTATTTTTGGCAAAGATCAAGTATCTATGTTTGAAATGACAAAATTGGTTAGTCAACACCTTAAATAATTTTGTAGCATAAAATAAATTACCTTATAAAAAGGTATAAAAGACTACTTTCTAACAAAATGGGAAGTAGTCTTTTTTAATACCTTAAATATAAAATAAAAAAGCACTATTTTTAAATAAATAACATAAATCTATTTATAATTCTCAATTTTTATACTATCTCATTCTTGAATAAGTTATATTATTTTAAATACTGTTTACTACGCTTAGTATAAAAATTTATCATAACAATACAGCTATTTTTACGATAACCCAAAAGAGAGGCACAATGTCTTTACGCACACAAATTGATCAAAGTCCAATGACACGGTATCAATGGATGGTGGTTGGTCTCGCTATTTTATTAAACTTTTTAGATGGCTATGATGTCCTTGCTATTTCCTTTACAGCAAAGAGTATTAGTACCGATTTACAGCTTAATTTTGACCAAATTGGTACGTTAATGAGTGCTGGGTTTATTGGTATGGCATTGGGATCTTTACTTTTTTCACCCTTTGCTGATAAATATGGTCGCCGTCCCTTACTTATCTTTTCTACCTTTCTTGCTTCGCTTGGAATGTTGATGGTATGCTTTAGTTCACAGTTAAACTATCTTATTCTATGGCGTATCGTAACAGGATTAGGTGTTGGTGGTATATTACCTTGTATCAATGTCATTGTCAGTGAATACACCAATAAAAAATGGCGAGGGTTATCTATCTCTGCTTATGTGGCTGGTTTCGGTATTGGGGCGAGTCTCGGTGGTATGACGGCTATTTTGCTACAAGAAATATATGGTTGGCGTTCTGTTTTCTTGGTCGGTGCCATACTTACAGGACTCAGTGCTTTACTCCTCTACTTTGTGCTACCTGAATCAGTGGATTATCTCCATACCCAAAAAGATGCCTCTTCCAAAGCAAAACTACGTACAATTACACAACACATTCGCCAACCTTGGCATGATGCATTAGACGAATTACCCATTCAGCACACCACAGAGAGACAAGCTTCTTTATTCGAGTTTTTCACCTTTAACCATATCAAAAAATATATCTTTATATGGATTCCCTTCTTCGGTGTCATGGCAAGTTTTTACTTTATCAGTTCATGGACACCTGCACTATTAGAAACCGCAGGATTATCCAAAGCGCTAAGCCAAACAGTGGGTATTGCTATTGCACTAGGTGGAACAGCGGGTTCTCTTTTATTTGGATGGATAGTAAGCCGTTATGCAACACGATTTTTACTCATTATCTTTATGATATTATTTGGTATATCAACTATTTTATTCGTACTCACTGAATCATTAAGCATAGCGATTATACTGGCTATTCTTATCGGTGGTTTAATGAATGGCTGTATTGCTGGTCTCTTTACGCTTAATCCATCTTTATATCCTGTTTATTTCCGTAGTACAGGATCTGGGGTTGCTATCAGTCTTGGACGTATTGGTGCTATTATTTCACCTATTATTGCTGGAGAACTCCTATTAAACGGTTGGAGTAAGGAAGAACTCTATTTTTCTGTCGGTATTATATTATTCCTCACTTGCCCCACACTCTTCTTTTTAAAAGAATATACCGAAGAACAATAGCATCTCACATTTAACAGCAAGTGGATTTTACAGATACACTTTTTGTTTAATCCACTTTTTAAAAATAACTTTTTAGTTGAATCGCTATTTTAAAAATATATCACTCGGAGAAAGATATAAATAATTGATATTTATCATATCTCACTAAGTCTTATATAAGAATTTTTGAAGGAGTTCTTTACTGCTCTCATTTTGTAAAAATTTCCGTGTAAAATAGGGGGGATTTACACCGCTTAAAATAGTTTAACCACAAATTTAAGCGTCTTTTAATAATAATTGATATTGAAAAGAATATACTTTTTATTCCTATCAATCCTCACTCTTATTGATTTATATTATGTCAGCAAAAATTACTTATACACTTACTGATGAAGCGCCAATGCTAGCGACTCATTCTTTTTTACCTATTGTTAAAGCATTCACAGCAACAGCAGATATTGAAGTTGAGCCGAAAGATATTTCCTTAGCCGCTCGTATCCTTGCTAATGTGCCACAATTTTTAAAAGAAGATCAAAAAATTGCAGATGCCTTAGCTGAACTAGGTGATTTAGCTAAAAAACCTGAAGCCAATATCATTAAACTACCTAATATTTCTGCTTCTATCCCTCAATTAAATGCCGCTATTGCTGAACTACAAGCACATGGCTATGCGGTTCCTAACTATCCAGCAGATCCTCAAAACGAAGAAGAAAAAGCTATTAAAGCGGCTTATGCTAAAGTGCTCGGTTCAGCTGTAAATCCTGTATTACGCGAAGGAAATTCTGATCGCCGTGCGCCAAAAGCCGTTAAAAACTATGCAAAAAAACATCCTCACTCAATGGGTGCTTGGTCTAAAGACTCTAAAACTAAAGTAGCTCATATGACAGCGGGTGATTTTTATGGTACAGAGCAATCCGTTACACTAGCTAACGATACACAGTTCAAAATCGAATTTGTTGCTAAAGATGGTGCTATTAAAGAATTAAAACCATTAGCCCCCCTCAAAGCAGGTGAAGTATTAGATTCTTCTGTGATGAGTCTAAAGGCACTAAAAGTTTTTGTAAAACAAGTTAAAGAGGAAGCAAAAGCAGCTGGTGTATTATTCTCAGCACACCTAAAAGCAACCATGATGAAAGTATCTGATCCGATTATCTTTGGAGCGATTGTTTCAGTTTACTTTGAAGATGTCTTTACAAAATATGCTGATCTTTTTGCACAATTAGGGATTAATCCTAATAACGGTCTTGGTGAATTATTTGCAAAGATTGCGGGTCATCCTAAAGAAGCAGAGATTAAAGCAGCTGTAGAGGCAGCAATTGCCAATGGCCCTGATATTGCGATGGTTAATTCGGATAAAGGGATTACCAATTTACATGTGCCATCAGACGTTATTGTTGATGCCTCTATGCCTGCCATGATTCGTTCATCTGGTCAGATGTGGAATAAAGATGGCAAATTACAAGATACCTTTGCACTGATTCCTGACCGTTGCTATGCAGGTGTTTATACGGCAGTTATTGATGACTGTAAAGCTAATGGCGCTTATGATCCAACCACCATGGGTTCTGTACCCAATGTGGGTCTAATGGCTCAAAAAGCAGAAGAATATGGCTCTCATGATAAGACTTTCCAAGCAGAAGCTGACGGCATTATCCGTGCAGTTGATGCAAGTGGTCATGTTTATATGGAACAAACGGTAGAAGCAGGCGATATCTTCCGTATGTGCCAAACAAAAGATGCCCCTATTAAAGATTGGGTAAAATTAGCGGTAAATCGTGCTCGCCTTTCTAATACACCTGTTGTTTTCTGGCTTGATGAAAATCGCGCACATGACCGTGAAATTATCAAAAAAGTTAATGCTTATCTACCAGAATTTGATACGACTGGTTTAGATATTCGTATTCTTTCTCCTATTGAAGCATGCAAATTCTCCATTGCTCGTATCCGTAAAGGCGAAGATACTATCTCAGCAACAGGGAATGTTTTACGCGACTACCTCACAGACTTATTCCCTATTCTTGAACTTGGTACATCTGCCAAAATGCTTTCTATCGTTCCCTTAATGAATGGTGGTGGTTTATTTGAAACAGGGGCTGGTGGTTCTGCACCTAAGCATATTGAACAATTTATTACTGAGGGGTATTTACGCTGGGATTCTCTCGGTGAGTTCTTAGCATTACAAGCCTCTTTAGAACATATTGCTCAAACACAACAGAATGCTAAAGCACAAGTCTTAGCTGATGCACTAGATGAGGCAAATGCTAAGTTCCTAGATAATGACAAATCACCTGGTCGTAAATTAGGTACAATTGATAACCGTGGCTCTCACTTCTATCTTGCTATGTACTGGGCAGAAGCCTTAGCGAAACAAAGCAAAGAGGCTGAATTAGCAACACGCTTTACAAAAGTATTTGAAGCAATGCAAGCATCTGAAGCCAAAATCAATGAAGAATTGATGAGTACACAAGGAAAACCCCAACAAATTGGTGGTTACTATCAACCAGCAGAAACAGCAACTTCTGCGGCTATGCACCCTTCTGCGACTTTAAATGCGATTATTGATAATATTTAATCCTTTATTATCGTAGAGGTTTAGTGGAATATGGCTATTTGCCAATATTCCTACCATAAAAAAACCTTCCTTTTTATATAAGGAAGGTTTTTTACTTTGAATCATAATGTTTACACTATTTAAATAAAAAACTGTTCTTACCCAAAAGAATAAGAACAGTTTTACAATGTACTACTAAGGACTATTAGCAGCAACCGCCACGCCCTGCACAACTACAGCGGCGCTTACTAATATACTCAAGAAATTCCTTTTTATTCATCACAGGGGCATCTGGATTATATTTGCGTTGTTGAGCAACATAATTATCATAATCTGGGATACCTGCCATTAAATTCATCGTTACCTTAGCCGTTTTCATAAAAAGGAATAACTTATCTTTCATACCATACTCCTTTATTCTGTAGCATACACCGCAGGGACTTCTGTTGAGGTAGGTGTAGGTGATTGACGTGCTTTTAAAGCCACTCGCACACCATATATGCCCACAATTGCAACCACACTTAAAAATAAGACGGTAAGACCTGCATTTACATAGTCATTTAATACTATGCGAGACATCTCTTCAAGTGTTTTAGCTGGTGCTAAGATTTCACCATTTGCTGCCGCTGTACTGTATTTATTAGCATGACTTAGGAAACTAATTTTGATATCTGGATGGAACAGTTTTTGTAAACCTGCATAGCACGTTACAAATAAGATAGCTAAAGCAGGTACGAATGTTACCCACATAAAACGCTCTCGTTTCATTTTAACCAATACTACTGTACATAAGATAAGTGCTACACCCGCAAGCATTTGATTTGCAATACCAAATAACGGCCATAAGGAATTAATTCCCCCTAGTGGATCTGTTACACCGGTATAGAGGAAATATCCCCATAAAGCAACAGCTAATAAAGTCGCAATAAGGTTTGAAGCAAGGTTATCGGTATTACCAAAAGGTTTATAAAACACACTACCAAAGTCTTGAATCATAAAGCGTGCTACTCGTGTACCCGCATCAACAGAGGTAAGGATAAATAAGGCTTCAAATAATAAAGCAAAGTGATACCAGAATGCCATCATTCCTTCACCAGAAATGACTTGATTCATGATATGTGCCATACCAACTGCTAATGTCGGTGCACCACCTGCTCTGGAAAGAATTGTATTTTCACCCACATCCTTCGCCATTAATAATAAGGTTTCTTCTGTAACAGGAAAACCGAGCGTATTGGTAATAACATGAGCAGCAGTTGCCGCATCTGTTCCAATCAAGGCACTTGGGCTATTCATGGCAAAATAAACCCCTGGATCGAGTGAGGCAGCAGCGGCTAATGCCATAATCGCCACAAAACTCTCCATAATCATACCACCATAGCCAATAGCACGAACATGGGTTTCATTTTCGAGCATTTTAGGGGTAGTCCCTGAAGAAATTAAGGCATGGAAACCTGATACTGCACCGCAAGCAATCGTAATAAATAAGAATGGGAATAAACTACCTGAAAAAACAGGGCCTGTACCATCAATAAAACGTGTAACTGCTGGCATCTGTAAGGTAGGACTTACGATTAAAATGCCTAATGCCAGTGCAACAATAGTACCTATTTTGAGAAAAGTTGAAAGATAATCTCGTGGTGTTAATAAAAGCCAAACAGGTAAAACAGAAGCAACAACACCATAAATCATAATAGCCCATGTTAGCTCAATACCTGTTAGGTCAAAGTAATGGGCAAGAGAGCTTTGAGCCACATCTTCACCATAAACAATAGCTAACATAAGCAGCACAAAACCAACAATAGAAATTTCACCAATTTTACCTGGGCGAATATAACGGGTATAAATTCCCATAAATAAAGCAATCGGAATTGTTGCCCCAATGGTAAACGTTCCCCAAGGGCTATGGGTAAGTGCTTTAACCACAATCAATGCCAATACTGCCATAATGATGACCATAATCATCAAAATACCAATAGAGGCAATTACACCCGGGATAGGACCTAGCTCTTGTTTAACAATATCACCTAATGATTTACCATCTCGGCGCATAGAGATAAAAAGAACCATCATATCTTGTACGGCACCTGCAAATACCACACCAAAGATAATCCATAGCGTACCTGGTAAATAACCCATTTGTGCAGCTAATACAGGACCAACCAACGGACCAGCACCAGCAATAGCAGCAAAATGATGCCCAAATAATACCCCTTTATGTGTAGGAACATAATCTAAACCATCGTTATAACGTACAGCAGGCGTTAAGCGACGTGCATCTAATTGCATCACATTCTTCGCAATATAAAGACTATAATAGCGATAAGCAATGGTATAAATAGATACCGCTGCCGTCACCATCCAAATGGCACTCACCTGCTCTCCTCTGGAAAGGGCAAGTGTAGTAAATGAGGCTAATCCAACAAGTACGACTATTCCCCAAATGATAAATTGTTTAACCTTATTCATAATCTCTCCTGAACAATCACTCCAGAAAATATGCTACATATAGCATTATCAAAGAGTAACATATTTTATAAAATAAAAAAAACGTCAATTGTGAGTGATTATATAAATTAAAAACTAGTTACATTTTAAAAACTTTTACTTTATTTTGATTTATTTTCTTTATATACGAATATAGGTGGAAAGCATGGTAAATAATGCATCACAGCAAAAACTTGATTAATGAAACACGTTGCTTGATATATAACGGTCTATAGTTTTTATTAATATATTTTTCTCTTTTTCTATTAAGAAATGATACCTTATTTATTTTGTCTTAGCACATTATCTAGGATAATATTTTGATGGAAAGGGTTATTCCATATATATATTTTTATTATAGGCATGACGCATCAAATGACGCCATACAAATCCAGGGAAAGCAAGAACAAGAAATAAACAAGTTCCTATGGCATAAAATTGCCAGCTTTGTGGGAAACGATTAGCATAGTGAGATTCAATAAAAAAACCAATACTCACAATAAATACGATAAAAACAATTAATTCAATAAAATGTAAACCTAAATGCTTATGCTGAACAATACCTTTATAGATAAAGCCTGGAATAGTAAAAAGTACAATATAAACAACAATAGCAAATAATTTAGCACTTGTTGGAAAAGCAGGTTCAGTAAGCAAATAAAACACAAAACCAATTAATCCATAAGACACTAATGCCCTTAATAGATAAAAACCAATAAATTTCTCAGGCTCACCTGTTAGTCGAAATGGCGAGAAAGCAAACATCCGTTCAGTTAAAAACGGTAAATTAGCACTAATCATCGCTAAAATAATAATTAACCAAACGGATGTTTCTGGATACATAATATAGAACTATTTATAATTAATAAGGGAATTTTAAAGAAGCATCAATAGCTTGTACACAAAGTGCCAACAAACCACCCGGTAAAATACCCAATAATAAAATCAATAAACCATTAATATAAAGAACGCCACTACGGAAGTCTAGCTTATTACCCACTATATGTACATCTTTAGCTGGTTCATCAAAATACATTGTTTTTACAACGCGTAAATAGTAGTATGCACCAATTAATGAGAATAGGATAGCTACAACCGTTAGGGTAATATGCCCTGCTGCTAATGCCGATTGAAGAACAACTAATTTTGCATAGAATCCCACAAAAGGCGGAATACCCGCTAATGAGAACATTAACACCAGAATCACAAACGCCAATAATGGATTACGTTTATTTAGCCCTGCTAAATCGCTAATCTCTTCACACTCAAACCCTTGATGACTCAAAATAAGAATAACACCAAAAGAAGCTAATGTCGTAAGAATATAAGTCAGCATATAGAATAAGGCTGAACCATACGCACCACTTGCTAACTGGCTATCGGTAACACCTGATAGTAAGCCTAGGAAGACAAAACCAATATGTGAAATAGTTGAATATGCCAACATACGCTTGAAATTTGTTTGCATAATCGCTGTTAAATTACCTATGGCAAGTGATAAAACCGCTAAGATAATAAACATTGGTTGCCAGCTTGATGCTAATGTAATCATTGGCTCTACTAATAAACGTAATGCCATAGCAAAAGCAGCAAGTTTAGGCGCGGCGGCAATCGTTAATGTTACCGCTGTTGGCGCACCTTGATACACATCAGGAATCCACATATGGAAAGGAGCAGCCCCTAATTTAAAGGCAATTCCACCTACTACAAAAACAACACCTAATACAAAAGCCATTTGATTAAATTGACCATTTTGTAAGACTTGTGCGATATCTGATAGGATAACAGAACCTGTTGCCCCATATACCATTGACATACCATACAACATAAAACCAGATGCTAATGAACCTAAAATATAGTATTTCATTGCCGATTCAATACTAGTTAAATGCTCACGGCGAACAGCAATTAAGGCATATAAAGCTAATGACATTAATTCAAGACCCAAGTACACTGTTAGCATACTGGTCGCTGAAATCATAATCATTTGCCCCAATAAAGCAAACAGACTAAGTGCATAGTATTCCCCTCCTTTAACCATTTGACGCTCAATCAAATATTGGTGGCTATAGATCAATGTAGCCAATACCGCTAGGTAAGAGAATACTTTTAGTAAATAGGCAAGCGGATCAATCGTAAACTGACTGTAAAAAGTTGTTCCTACTACACCACTATTCCATTGAACCAATGTAATAATTGTCGTAACGACAAGGGCAAATAAAGAAAGTGTATAGCTCAGAGAACTATCTTTTGTTTTAAAAATTGCATCCGCAAGTAATATACCGGTCGCCAAAATACAGAGAACAATTTCCGGTAATGCGAGTATAAAATTAAATTGATTATCCATTATTGTCCTGACCTTACAGTTTAGATTGCGCTACATGCTCAAGTAAGTTTTGTACTGACACGTGAATAACATCGGTAAAGAATTGAGGATAAATACCCATAAAGAGTGTCAATATCGCCAAAATACCTAAAATAGTAAATTCACGTTTGCTAATATCAGATATTGTTTTTACTTCTGGGTTAGTAATATTACCCCATACCACACGTTTTGCCATCCATAATGAATAAGATGCACCTAAGATTAAGGCAGTGGCGGCTAATAAACCAATCCAGAAATTATAATCGACTGCCCCAAGGATTACATAGAACTCACCCACGAAACCACTAGTCGCCGGTAAACCACTATTTGCCATAGAGAATAAGACAAAGAAGGTAACAAACTTAGGCATTACATTAATCACACCACCATAATCTGCAATTTTTCGAGTATGTAAGCGATCATAAAGCACACCGATACACATAAACATTGCCCCAGAGACAAAACCATGTGAAATCATCTGAATAATTGCCCCTTCGACCCCAGCTGTATTAAACATAAAGAAGCCTAGTGTAACAAAACCCATATGAGCAACAGAAGAATAAGCCACGAGTTTCTTCATATCGTCTTGAACAATTGCAACAAGACCAATATAAATAACAGCAATTAATGATAAAGCAATCATAAATCCTGCCATACTTTGTGAGGCATCTGGTGCAATTGGTAAAGAGAAACGTAAGAAACCATATGCACCCAATTTCAACATAATCGCAGCAAGCACAATAGACCCTCCTGTTGGAGCTTCTACGTGCGCATCTGGCAACCATGTATGAACTGGCCACATCGGTACTTTAACCGCAAAGGCAGCAAATAAAGCAAAGAAGATAAATAATTGCGGTGTCATACCTAGTGGGGTTTGTTGCCATGTTGCAATATCAAATGTCCCTGTTTGGGTATAGAGATAGATAAATGCAATTAATGTCAGCAATGAACCTAATAAGGTATATAAGAAGAACTTAAATGCCGCATACACACGGTTTGGCCCTCCCCAGACACCGATAATAATATACATCGGAATCAGGGTTGCTTCAAAAAAGACATAAAAGAGTAAGGCATCTAAGGCAACAAATACGCCAACCATTAATCCTGAAAGGATTAAAAAAGCAGCCATATATTGTGCAACTCGTGTTTTAATTACTTCCCAACCTGCCAATACCACAATAACCGTAATAAAAGCAGTCAGAATAACGAACCACACACTAATACCATCTACACCAAGATGATAGGTTACATTAAACGCATCAATCCAAGCAAGTTGCTCAACAAACTGCATATTTGCGGTTGTTGCATCAAACCCTGCTATGATTGGTAATGTTACTAAAAAACTTACCACCGCACCAATTAATGCCATTTTTCTCGTATATTCTGCTCGATCATCACGACCAAAAATTAATACAAGAATACCAGCAATAATCGGTACAAAAATGGATAAGGAAAGCCATGGAATAGTTGATGTCATTTCGCCGCCCTTACTATACCAATACAAATAAAGAAATTAACACAATCAAACCTACTATCATGGCAAAAGCATAATAATAGATATGTCCTGATTGAAGCCCTCGGCTTACTGAAGCTACCGCACCAACCAAGCGTGTGAAACCACCAATAAAGATACCTTCAATAATACCTTTATCACCAATATTCCAGAAGAAATTACCTAACGCACGTGCACCACGAGCAAAGATATTTTCATATACCCAATCTACATAGTATTTATTTTCTAGAATACGATTAATACCCGAGAAGGCTTGATAAATTTTAGGCGGTAAAGATGGATTAACAATATAACCATACCAAGCCACCACAAGACCTGCAATCATCAACCAGAAAGGAAGCGTTGTAAAGGCATGTAAACCATATGCTACCCAACCATGGAAATGATGTGCAAGAGTTGCCATTGCTGGACTATGCTCACCGACAAAAATTACATCTTTAAAATAACCACCAAATAATAATGTATCAACTGCCCATGCACCAATAACGATAGAAGGGATAGCTAATACTACTAATGGTAAGGTAACCACCCAAGGCGATTCATGAGGGGTTCCACCATGGTGATGATCATCATGATGTCCATGTGATGCCGTTGTATCAAAACGCTCTTTTCCATGGAAAACAAGGAAATATAAACGGAAAGAGTACAATGAAGTAACAAATACACCGATAAGCGTTGCATAGTATGCAAAACCTGATCCCCACACTGTTGAGAAGTGTGCCGCTTCAATAACGTGTTCTTTAGAGTAGAATCCTGAGAAGAATGGTGTACCCACTAACGATAAAGTACCAATGAGGAAAGTAATCCATGTAATAGGCATATACTTGCGTAATCCACCCATATTACGGATATCCTGATCATGGTGCATACCGATAATCACAGAACCTGCCCCCAAGAATAACAAGGCTTTAAAGAAAGCATGTGTCATTAAATGGAAAACAGCAACAGAATAAGCAGAAGCACCTAATGCCACTGTCATATAACCTAATTGTGATAAAGTAGAATATGCCACAACACGCTTAACATCATTCTGTATTAAGCCTAAAAGCCCTAAGAATAAAGCACCAATCGCACCCACAATAATAATCAATGATAATGCACTAGGCGCTAACTCATAAATAGGTGAAAAACGTGACACCATGAAAATACCTGCCGTCACCATTGTTGCTGCGTGAATTAAAGCAGAGATAGGGGTAGGACCTTCCATAGAGTCGGGTAACCAAGCATGTAAAGGCACTTGAGCTGATTTACCCATTGCACCAATAAATAAACAGATACACGCTAAAGTCAGCATATGCCAATCACCAAGTATAGTCACTTGATTTAGTTCTTCTGTTTTAGCAAAGATATCGGTATAGTTCATTGAACCAGAGAAGGCAAATAATAAGCCAATACCTAACACAAAACCAAAATCACCGACACGATTGACAAGGAATGCTTTCATATTGGCAAAAATAGCCGTATCTTTGGTGTACCAGAAACCAATCAATAGGTAAGATACTAAACCTACAGCTTCCCAACCAAAGAATAAAAGCAACATATTATTACCCATCACTAACATCAACATAGAGAAAGTGAAGAGTGAAATATATGCAAAGAAACGTTGGTATCCTGGGTCATCGACCATATAGCCAATGGTATAAATATGCACCATTAACGAGACAGAAGTCACCACCACCATCATTAAGGCACTTAATGGATCAATAAGGAAACCTACACTTAGCTTGATAGATCCGATCATACTCCATGTGTAAATATCCCCATTAAAATAGGCATCATTCACCATCACATTGTAGAGTACAAAAATAGAGGCAAAGGCAGAAAATGCCACTAATGCAATAGTGACGATATGAGCGCCTCGGCGACTCACAAAATTACCTAAAAAGCCCGTACCAAATAGACCCGCCAAAATAGCCCCTAATAACGGTGCTAAAGCAATGCACATTAAGAGAACGGGAGAAAATGTTGTCATAGCTTTCCCCTACCCTTTGAGACGAGCAACGTCGTCAACATTAATAGAATTAATCTTACGGAATAACAAGACTAAGATAGCTAAACCAATTGCTGCCTCAGCGGCTGCTACTGTAAGAATAAAGAACACAAAAATCTGACCTGCTGTGTCAGGTAAACCATTAACAGGGTTCCAGACAGAGAAAGCCACAAAGTTAATATTAACAGCCAATAACATCAATTCAATCGACATTAATAAACTGATGAGGTTTCGGCGGTTAAAGAAAATACCAAACACCCCTAGGGCGAATAATATCGCACCAAGAATGAGGTAATGTGCTAGTGTAATACCCATTATTCAACTCCCTCTTCTTTAGGTGTTTCAGGCACTTCTACTTCTGATTTGATATTCACCAAACGAACACGTTCGCTCGCTTTTACATAAAGTTGATCACTTGCCAAGACATATTTACGATTTTTACGATCACGCAATGTTAATGCAATAGCAGAAATCATACCCACTAAAAGAATCAATGCCCCTACTTGAATAGCAAAAGAATATTCAGTGTACATGGCAATACCTAATGCTAAGGTATTGTTATAGTCATCAGGTACACTGGCTGGACTTGGTGTATCAAGATAAGCAGAGCTAAGTACAAAAGCAATCTCAGCCACCATTACCCCACCAACCACTAAACCAACAGGTAGGAAAGTACGGAAATCATGTCGTAAAGACTCAGGTACAACATCAATCATCATCACAACGAAGAGGAAAAGTACCATCACTGCCCCTACATAGACGACAACCAAGAGTAAGCCTAAGAATTCAGCACCGATAAGAATCCATAGCATTGCCGCTGTAAAAAAACCTAATATGAGGTGTAACACAGCAACAACAGGATGTCGAGCAAGAACGACTCGTATCCCTGAATACAGTAGCACAAAGGCTAAGATATAAAATAATACGGTTGAAAACATTTTTACGCACCTGCCTATCGATAAGGCGCATCAGCTTCACGACGCGCAGCAATTTCTGGTTCATATTTATCACCAATCGCTAATAGCATTGGCTTAGTGAAGTATAAATCCCCACGTTTTTCACCATGATACTCATGAATATGTGTTTCAACAATGGCATCTACTGGACAACTTTCTTCACAAAAGCCACAGAAAATACATTTTGTTAAATCAATATCATAACGAGAGGTACGGCGACTACCGTCCTCACGAACATGTGATTCAATACTAATCGCCATCGCTGGACAGATTGCTTCACATAATTTACAGGCAATACAACGCTCCTCACCATTCGCATAGCGACGTTGTGCATGTAAACCACGGAAACGAGGCGACATAGGTGTTTTTTCATATGGATAACGTAAGGTAAATTTTGGTTTAAAGAAATATTTACCTGTTAGTGCCATACCCTTGATTAATTCTTTCAAGAATAGGCTTGCAAAATGATTTTTAAAACTCATACTACCTACCCCTAGTTCCAAATATTAAATGGTGTTTGCATCCAAATGGCAACGACTACTAACCAAATACCAGTGAGTGGAATAAATACTTTCCAACCCAAGCGCATAATTTGGTCATAACGATAGCGTGGGAATGATGCACGGAACCAAATAAAGAAAGAAACAACGATAAAGGCTTTAATCCCTAACCATAGCCACCCAGGAATTAAATTAAAGGGGGCAAAATCAACAGGACTAGACCATCCTCCAAGGAACATAATAGATGCCATTGCCGATAATAAAATCATATTGGCATATTCAGCAAGGAAGAACATCGCAAAACCCATACCCGAGTATTCCACCATATGACCTGCTACAATTTCAGACTCCCCTTCCACCACGTCAAATGGGTGACGGTTTGTCTCTGCAACAGTTGCAATCACATAAATAACAAATAAAGGTAATAACGGTAACCAGTTCCAAGAAAGGAAAGTTAGCCCTTTATCAGCAAACCAACCTTGCGTTTGTGCCGTAACGATACCGTTCATATTTAATGTACCAGACACTAATAAAACGGTGAGTAACACAAAACCCATTGCTAACTCATACGAAATCATCTGAGCCGAAGCACGCATAGCTGCAATAAAGGGATATTTAGAGTTTGATGCCCAACCCGCAAGAATCACACCATAAACGCCAAGAGAAGTTACTGCCATAATAAACAGTAAACCAGCATTTACATTCGCTAGCACCGCTTCAGGGCCAAAAGGCACAACTGCCCAAGCTGCCAAGGCAGGTACTAAGGTAATGATAGGGGCAACAATATACAAAATCTTGTTTGATTTTGTAGGAACGATCACTTCTTTTGTTAATAATTTTAGTACGTCAGCAAACGGTTGAAGAATACCACCGGGACCCACACGGTTAGGTCCTCGGCGAATATGCATATAGCCGATCATACGACGTTCCCACAATGTTAGGAATGCCACACAGATAATAATCGGTAATGCAATAACTAAAATTTTTATAATAGACCAAATGATGAGCCATGCTGTTTCACCGACTAGGTTTGTCCCCCAGACATTCAGCGCAGCAATACCATCTGTGAACCAAGACCAAATATCCATTTTAGATTCGCTCCACAGTTAAACGGGCATAGGCATTACCTAACGCCGCAGTTGCATCAAACCCTTGGGCAACACGTATCGTATCATCTGCTAGATTATTATCAAGAGCGACAATAAACTCGCCCTCTCCTACCGCAGATTTTACTTTCACCTTCTCACCCTCGGCAACTTGTAAATTTGTTAATGTTACAGCATTAAGACGTACTTTTGGTGTACGACTAATTTCAGTCTCTTGTAAAGCTTCTGCTCGACGAACAACAGCATCAGTACGATAAATCGCTACTTCTGCTACTCGCTCTAATCCACCATCATGTGCATTATAACGGCGTATTTCTTGTCCAATCACATTAACTTTATTGCTTAATTTACTGGTAATACCTGAACCTATCACTTCATCACGGATTTGTTCAGAAGATTCTTGATCAAAATCAGTAAACTGCAGTAAATTACCTAAAACACGTAACACTTTCCATGCTGGACGAGACAATCCCTTGCCAGGAACAACTCCTTTAAAGCTTTGTACTCTACCTTCAGCATTAATAAATGTACCTGATGTTTCCGTAAATGGTGCAATAGGCAACATCACTTTTGCCCAATTGGTCGCTGCTGATTTATAAGAGGTTAATGCAATACCAAATGTATCCATTAAGCTATACTCAGCCGCAACTCCATTTTCAATATCAAATTTTGGCTCTGCGTGTAATACAACCATTGCTTTCAATGGATTTTCAAGCATTTGCTTAGCACTTAAACCATCCCCACGAGCAACAGCACCTGTAATATAAGCACCGACTGTATTTGCCCCTGCTGTAAGGAAGCCAAGTGTCGCACCATAAGCATCCGCTAGGTTTTGTGCACGTGCTACGATCTGACTCGCATCTGGGGCTGCTACTGCCGCATTACCCACGAAAACAGCTGGTTTTGTACCATTGATTAACTGTGCTGCTAATGCGTGTATAGGATTAGATAAATCAGCTTGTTCCCCTGCTTTCAACTGTGCCACTGCTTTTGTTACTTCTTCAAGTGTTTTTACTAGTGCAGAAGGTGCTACTGTTAAACGAGCCGCAACAGGGAATAATGGATCTTCACCATAACTATCAATAAGTGTGATACGAGCACCTTTTTTAGCCGCTTGACGCAAGCGTTGTGCCATAAGCGGGTGGTCTTTACGTAAATTAGAACCAATGACAACCACACCATCAACATGATTTAAATCAGCTAATGGCATACCCAACCAAGGTACACCATCAAAGGCTCGAGCAAAGTTATTATCATTATTACGTAACAAGGTATCTACATTGCTAGAACCAAGTCCAGTCATAATACGTTTTAATAATGCTAGCTCTTCTAATGTTGCAGATTCTGTTGCTAATGCACCTAAGTATTCAGGGCCATCTTTATGTGCAATCTGTCCTAGTGCATCCGAAACAACTTTTAAGGCACTTTCCCAAGATACTTCGCACCAAACATTATTTTCATCGCGTACCATAGGGACTGTTAAGCGATCTTCTACATTAAGCCCCTCATAAGACCAACGATCTTTATCGCTAATCCAGCATTCGTTCACCTCTTCATTTTCAAAAGGAACGACACGCATAACTTTATCACCCTTGACTTGTACAACAAGATTAGCACCAACACTATCATGTGGACTAACAGAGCGACGACGAGCTAATTCCCATGTACGAGCAGAATAACGGAAAGGTTTTGATGTTAATGCACCTACAGGGCAAATATCAATCATATTACCAGAAAGCTCTGATTCAACCGCTTTACCGACAAATGAGGCAATCTCAGAATGTTCACCGCGGTTTAATACCCCTAGCTCCATTTGACCTGCTACTTCTTGACCGAAACGCACACAACGTGTACATAGAATACAACGCGACATTTCTTCAGCAGATACTAAAGGCCCTGTTGACTTATGAACAACAACACGTTTCTCTTCTTGATAACGAGAGGTTGTTTTACCATAACCTACCGCTAAGTCTTGAAGCTGACATTCACCCCCTTGGTCGCAAATAGGGCAATCCAATGGGTGATTAATTAATAAGAACTCCATTACCGCTTGTTGAGCAGCCTTAGCTTTTTCTGAGTTTGTATGTACCACCATTCCTTGTGTAACGGGGGTTGCACAGGCTGGCAACGCTTTAGGGGCTTTTTCTACCTCTACTAAACACATACGACAGCTAGCCGCAATAGATAGCTTTTTGTGATAGCAAAAATGAGGAACATAGATACCCAATTCCTCCGCTGCGTGCATCACCATGCTACCATCAGGAACGGATACGGTTTTACCATCTATAGTTAATTCAACCATCATTCTGACCTATTTGTAAGGAGCTACCACACATTTTTTATGTTCAATGTGGTAAGCAAATTCATCACGATAATGTTTTAGGAAGCCTCGAACAGGCATCGCTGCCGCATCACCCAACGCACAAATTGTACGTCCCATAATATTACCCGCAATCGTATCAAGCATATCTAAGTCTTCTTGACGACCTTGACCATTCTCAATACGATTGACAACACGATACAACCAACCTGTTCCTTCTCTACAAGGCGTACATTGTCCGCAGCTCTCTTCGTAATAGAAATAAGATAAACGAAGTAAAGACTTCACCATACAACGTGTATCATTCATTACAATCACTGCACCAGACCCCAACATAGAGCCACCTTGTTTAGCGATAGAGTCATAATCCATGGTTAAATCCATCATAATATGACCAGGGATAACTGGTGCACTTGACCCCCCAGGAATAACCGCTTTTAGATTACCACGTACGCCACCGGCTAACTCAAGCAAGGTAGAAAATGGTGTTCCTAGCGGAATCTCATAAGTACCGGGACGCTCTACATCACCAGAAATAGAGAATAATTTTGTACCACCATTATTAGGGATACCCACTTCGGCATAAGCCTGCCCACCATTACGAATAATCCAAGGAACAGCAGCAAAAGTCTCTGTATTATTAATTGTTGTTGGCTTACCATAAAGACCAAAACTAGCAGGGAAAGGTGGTTTAAAGCGTGGCTGACCTTTTTTACCCTCTAGCGATTCTAATAAACCCGTTTCTTCACCACAAACATAAGCACCATAACCATGATGTGCGTGTAATTGGAAACTAAAGTCAGTTCCTAGAATATTATTGCCTAAAAAGCCTGCCTCTCGTGCTTCAACAAGGGCTTCTTCAAAACGGCGGTAAATTTCAAAAATTTCACCATGGATATAGTTATAACCAACACTAACACCCATGACATAGCCTGCAATAATCATACCTTCAATAACAGCATGAGGATTAAAGCGAAGAATATCACGGTCTTTAAACGTACCTGGCTCACCCTCATCCGAATTACAGACAATATATTTTTGTCCAGGGAAAGAGCGTGGCATAAAGCTCCATTTTAGTCCCGTAGGGAAACCTGCCCCTCCACGACCACGTAAACCAGATGTTTTAATTTCAGCAATGATATCTTCTTGCGTCATTCCTGTTGTTAGAATTTTGCGCAAAGCCTCATAACCACCGCGTTTAATATAGTCTTCAATATGCCAGTTTTTTCCATCTAAATCTGCTAGAATTTGTGGTTTGATATGGCGACCATGTAAAGCCATACTGGTGGCTAAGTCATTACCTGGATTATGATCTAAGCCTTGAGAGTATTTTGCTAAAAAGCTCATGCTTGCCCCTCCTTACGAATGTCTTCTAACATTTCGTCAATACGTTCTCTGGACATACGCACACACATATGATGGTTATTCACCAATAATACAGGTGCATCACCACAAGCCCCCATACACTCACCCTCTTTCAAGGTAATTAATCCATCTGGAGTAGTTTCATTAACATCAATTCCTAATTTTTCTTTGAGGTAATCTAATGTTTTTTCACCCTCTCGTAGCGCACAGGGTAAGTTTGTACACACCGTTACTTTAAAACGCCCTACGGGTTTTAAGTCATACATATTGTAAAAGGTCGCCACTTCTTGCACAGCAATAGCTGGCATACCAATATACTTTGCTATGTCATCAATAACTTCTGGAGATACCCAGCCTTTTTCAGTTTGCGCAATCCGTAGTGCGGACATAACAGCAGACTGTCGTTGATCCTCTGGATACTTCGCCAACTCAATATCTATTAATTTATAAGCCTGTTCTGAAAGCAACATATTCATTGTTCCATATAATTTGCTCATCGCTTAGCGATTAGCGGTCAATCTCACCAAATACAATATCCTGAGTACCAATAATAGTTACCGCATCAGCTAACATATGACCACGAGACATTTCGTCTAGTGCTTGTAGATGCACAAAACCAGGGGCACGAATTTTTAAGCGATATGGCTTATTCGCCCCATCAGATACCATATAAATACCAAACTCACCTTTTGGATGCTCAACAGCCACATATACCTCACCAGCTGGAACAGGATATCCCTCAGAGAAGAGTTTAAAGTGGTGAATCAAATCTTCCATACCTGTTTTCATTTGTTCACGCTTTGGTGGCGCGACTTTATGATTATCGGTAATAACAGGACCGGGATTATTTTTTAACCATTCCACACACTGCGCAATAATGCGATTACTCTCTCGCATTTCAGCAATACGCACTAAATAACGATCATAACAGTCGCCATTTACCCCTACTGGAATATTGAAATCTAAACGATCATACACTTCATAAGGTTGTTTACGACGTAAATCCCATTCTACACCTGAACCACGTAACATCACACCAGAGAACCCTAATGCCTTGGCACGCTCAGGATCGACTACGCCAATACCCACTAAACGCTGCTTCCAAATACGATTATCTGTTAATAAGGTTTCATATTCATCTACATAGGTTGGGAATCGTTTTGTAAAATCTTCAATAAAATCTAATAATGATCCCTCACGATTAGCATTAAGACGTTTCATCTCTCGCACGCTACGGTACTTAGAGTCAATCTCATGTTTAGGCATTGTATCGGGTAAATCACGATAAACACCACCAGGGCGATAGTAAGCTGCATGCATACGTGCCCCAGAAACCGCTTCATAACAGTCCATTAAATCTTCACGTTCACGGAAAGCGTACAGCATCACCGCCATCGCACCCACGTCAAGTGCGTGTGATCCCACACTCATTAAATGGTTAAGGATACGGGTAATTTCATCAAACATAACGCGAATATACTGCGCACGAAGTGGCACTTCAATACCCAATAAACGCTCAACTGCCATACAGTAAGCATGCTCATTAACCATCATAGACACGTAGTCTAAACGATCCATATAAGGCAATGCTTGTAAGAATGTTTTATGCTCTGCTAGCTTTTCAGTACCACGATGCAAAAGACCAATATGAGGGTCTGCTCGTTGAATAACCTCACCACTTAACTCAAGGATTAAACGCAATACACCGTGAGCAGCAGGGTGTTGTGGACCGAAGTTAAGGGTATAGTTTTTAATATCTGACATCTTTATACTCCTTTCCCATAACCTTCTTCACGAATGACACGAGGGATAAGCTCTCGTGGTTCAATTGACACAGGTTGATAAATAACGCGCTGTGCTTGTTCATCATAACGCATTTCAACATAACCTGATAATGGGAAATCTTTACGGAATGGATGACCAATAAAACCATAATCAGTCAAAATACGGCGTAAATCTGGGTGTCCATCAAACACAATACCAAACATATCAAAGGCTTCTCGCTCAAACCAACCAAGACTTGGCCATACTTCTACCAAAGAAGAAACCATAGGCAAATCATCATTGGGCGCAAATACTTTTACACTAAGTCGCCAATTATGTTTAATAGAAAGAAGATGAACAACTACAGCAAAACGACCAGGAAAAGGTGTTTTAGGCCCATTACCAGGGCGACCGTAAGTTAAGTAGTCAACACCTGCTAAATCGACTGCCACTTCAAAACTAAGTGCAGGATCATCACGCAATGTAGTACAGCATTTGACCCATTGCTCTGCAGGAATTTCAAGAGTAATTTCACCGTACTGATTATGCATAGGGAACGTATCGCCTAAGCGTTCAAGTAGGTTTTGTTCAAGAGTTTGTAAACGCGTCATATTGATACCGTATAAATAAGCGTGTCTATACTATGCTTCTCGAGCAATCGTATTGGTACGACGAATTTTGTTTTGTAATTGCAATAGTCCATATACGAGTGCTTCAGCCGTTGGCGGACAGCCTGGAACATAAATATCAACAGGCACAACACGATCACAGCCGCGTACAACAGAATAGGAGTAGTGATAATAACCACCCCCGTTCGCACAGGAACCCATTGATACGACCCAGCGAGGCTCTGCCATTTGGTCATATACCTTACGTAAAGCAGGGGCCATTTTATTACACAAAGTCCCAGCTACAATCATCACATCAGACTGACGTGGGCTAGGACGGAAAATAATACCAAATTGGTCTAAGTCATAACGAGCAGCACCAGCGTGCATCATCTCAACGGCACAACAGGCGAGACCGAATGTCATTGGCCACATAGAGCCTGTTTTTACCCAGTTCATCACCGCATCAGCGCTTGTGACCAAGAAACCTTTATTGTTTAACTGTTCTTCCATAATAGATACTGATTAGCTGAAAATTAATCCCAATCTAAGGCGCCTTTTTTCCATTCGTAGATAAAACCAATGGTTAGAATCACCAAAAACAACATTGCTGTTGTAAAACCTACGATACCAACATGACCATTAGCGATCGCCCAAGGAAATAAAAAAGCCAACTCTAAATCAAATAAAATAAAGAGAATAGCCACCAAGTAATACCGTACATCAAAACGCATACGGGCATCTTCAAAGGCTTCAAAACCACACTCATACGGTGAGTTTTTTTCTGCTCCAGGTTTGCGAGGGCCTAAAAAAGAACCTGCAAACAAGAGAAAACAGCCTAGTCCCAATGCTACCAAGATAAAAAGAAGCACAGGAAAATATTCAGCAATATTCATCATGTATAGCCGCCTATTTGAGGAAAAGAAAATAGATAAGATTTTGTAAACTCCTAGATTGTATCATTTTATGAGTATAAATATTAATGAGTTTAGACTTCTTAAAAGATATTTTTTATTTTTCTAATTAAATAAAGCTAAAAGAAATAGCCTATTCCCTCTGTAAAAAGCGTATTTGTAAGCCTATCTCCAAAAAACAACATTTTTTTAAATTTCAATTAATTTACGCTTATTTAAACCATTTTGATTTTAGGGTTATCAGTCCTTAAATAAGCTCAAAATACCATCAAATACAATCAAAACACATAAGCGGATAACTAAAAAATAAACTACCCATAAAAAAATCCGCTCTGTACGGATACAAAGCGGACTTATATAATGAAAAAATAATGACGTGATTAGTCAGTTACTTTTACAGCACCTTTCATGATAGAAGCATGACCTGGGAAAGAGCAAACGAACTCGTAATCACCGCCTTTCTCTAATTTAGCTGTATCAACAGTAAATTTAGTTGATTCACCACCACCGATTAAAGCAGAGTGAGCAATAACACGCTCATCACCTTCTTTTACATAATCTTTATCTGCACCAGCAGCCATACCATCAGTTAGGATACCTTGCATATCAGCTGTTTTACCGATAACGATATTGTGACCCATTGCTGCTTTAGGCATAGAACCAGTATGTTTTAATTCAATTTCAAAAGAAGAGCATGCTTTGCTAATAGCAATTTCTTTTGTATTAAATTGCATAGCATCATTAGACTCAACTACTACTGAACACTCAGCAGCCATTACAGGTGCAGCAGCAATAGATAATAAAGCAGCTAAAGCAAATTTTTTAATAGACATAGTAAATACTCCTTGTATGAGAATGAAAAATATTGCGTAGAGTACCATCAGTCTTAACTTACCATCAGTAGATATACGCAATGATTAATTTGATCAAACCTGAATGTCAATACACCCAACGGAAATCTTCGCTATTCTACCAAACAATAAACAACAATCCAATAGTGTATTTATAAGAAATTAATATTAATTTAACACCTAAGCACTTGAAAAACAATAGGAAAAATATTTATTTACAAATATTTGTAACGTTTTGTGATGTTTTATATCTATTGCTACTTAAAGGGGCTAATTTGTTAATAGTTTAGTGATTTATGTATCTTTAATTACTTTATTTTACATAATACTATTTACTAAGCCATCTATATTACTTGTACTTAAATATAGATAATATATTAAGAGATCTTAGAACAAATACGATACGCTTATTACCTACAAAGCAAAAAAGCCTTAGATAATCTAAGGCTTTTGGATAAAAGTGAAAAACTCACTTTTCTATTAATCTTGGTGCTCACGACGAGACTCGAACTCGTACAGCTCTCGCCACTACCCCCTCAAGATAGCGTGTCTACCAATTCCACCACGTGAGCAAAGAAAGTGATTATACTACAATTTTTAAAAAAAGAATAGTTATTGACCTTCTGGTGTTGTATTTGTTTCTGTTGCTGGTGTATCTTCAGTTGTAGGCGCTACCTCTACTGCGGGTGTTTCAGCCGGTATCAAGGCTGGCGCACTAGGAACTTCTGCTGAAGATGGTTGGGCAGGCTCAACACTAGGAGTAGCAGCCGCTGGCGCACTAGGTGTAGCACTTGGTACTGGAGCAACAGGCACCGCACTATCTGTTGTAGGAATAGCAGTAAAGTTTTCCATCACACTGCCCGCATCTGTTGGTTCATATCTTGATGATTGAGAACTGACCACAGCCAAACCTAAAGTACTCGCAAAGAAAATAACTGCTGCCCATTTGGTTAAACGAGAGAAAAAATTCGCAGAACCAGCCGAACCAAACAAACTACCCGCAGACCCACTACCAAAAGAAGACCCCATATCAGCGCCTTTACCTTGTTGCAGTAAAACCAAACCGATAATAGATAATGCACTAATGACTTGAATCGCCACTAAAGCAGGAAATAAATATACTGACATAAAAACTCCAAATCATCCGAATAAATTTAGGCAGCGACAATCGCTAAAAACTCTTTAGCATCTAGTGCCGCACCACCTACCAATGCCCCATCAATATCAGGCATAGAAAAAAGACGAGAAGCATTATTCGCTTTAACACTTCCACCATATACAATACGTACTTGCTCTGCACCTACACGAGAAAGTAGTTGGCGAATAAATGCATGTACCTCTTGTGCTTGCTCTGGCGTTGCCGTTAGACCCGTTCCAATAGCCCAAACAGGCTCATACGCAATCACTAAAGCCTTAACCGCCTCTGTTCCTAATGCCAATACAGGCGATAACTGTGCTTCAATGACTGATAAGGTACGCCCCTCTTCTCGTTCAGATAAAAGCTCTCCCACACAGACCACTGGCGTTAATCCATGTTGTAAAGCAATTTTTGCTTTAGCCGCAACAGTATCACTGGTTTCTGCATGGTACGCTCTGCGTTCTGAATGCCCTACAATCACCCATTGGCACGCAAAATCATTAAGCATACCCACAGATACTTCGCCTGTATAAGCCCCTTTTTCATAAAGACTTATATCTTGAGCCCCCCATTGGATAGGCGTGTTTGATAGCACACTTTGTGCTTGAGCAAGATAAGGAAAGGGAGGACAAACTACCACTTGTGCCGATTCAGGTTCTGCACGAGCAATGGCAGACAATAAGTCACTATTAGACCGTAAATTGCCATTCATTTTCCAATTACCCATGACTAAACGCTGACGCATAACCAACCTTTCCAATAATTCAATTAAAATTTAACCAAGTATTATAAAATGAAGTGTATCTATTTGTCATCACTTTATGTCTTTTATCATTTTTTATTCTACATTGATACACTAAGGACTCTTTTAGTCTCTTTCATTTAAAACATAAAATTTAAAGAACCCATTTACTTCAAAACACTATTCCCTATCTTTTTATACATCAATACAGCCCCTTCCCCATAGGTGCGTAACTGGGCTTCTAATCCATATTGTTTAGCCTCTACCACGATAAATCCCTTACTTGCCCACATATTGCTTGAGCCTTGAACAGCAATAAGAAAAGCCTCTTTTAACATTAATTGTTCTGCTTGTTGCCAAACTTTTGCTAATAGCTGTTTTAATAAACCCTGTCCTCGTGCTTGAGGGGAAATCGCCATATCATGAAGATACAATATATCTGTATGCCCCAGCACATCATATTGCCCTGTATTTAAACAAGGGAACCGTTCTCGGTTAGTCGCTATAGCCATAAAATAAGCAAGCAGTTCCCCCTCTTTCTCCACGACCCAACATAGCGAATCGGGTTGATTAATCTTGCTGGAAAAAGCAGCTGAATCTTCTTGAAAAGCTACCTCATAGCAAATACGCTGTAAGTCAAGTATCTGAGGAATATCTAAAAGGATCGCTGGACGTATCACCATAGCACTACTCCTGCCCAAATAAACTTTTTAAATTTTTTACCTCTTGATCATATGCGGCTTTTTCTCGATTATAGACAGAATAAACACAGGCATCGCCACAATCATTCCCACAGCATTCCCAACTCTCAGGGTATTTAGGTGGAGTAAGCTCAGCGAGTAAGCGTGATAGTTCAGTCGCATCTGAATTTTCATCAGAAGAAGTATTATGTTGGTTTGAGGGAATATCTTGATGATCAGTGAGTATGTTATCGTGATCCATACTTATTTACTCGCGTACATTAATTACCATCCCATCAAGCTCAATACATTCATTCGCTCTAATTTTGGCTGTTTTTCTTGTTTCAACTTCACCATTGCGCAAGATATAACCTTCTGTAATCAATACTTTAGCTTGCCCACCACTATCAACAACACCAGTTAATTTAAGCAAATCACATAAGGCAATATACTCATATTGCCCCAAAGAAAAATCTAATACTTGTTTTGTCATTTTATATCAATCAAAAAGCATATTACTTCCAACAAAGTAATACTCTATATTTAAAAATACCTTTCTTATAGAAGCTCATCAGTATAGCATAGGCTATTTATGGATAATATACCCCTCTTTTACCCTATATTTTTTCAAAATCTCTTTCCCCTAAAATATTAGGTTTAAGAAAATACGCTATTTATTTTATATACAAGCGATCTAAATCACCTCTTATTGCCAAGATAATAGTCAAGTATTTTATATATATATTTATCATAGCATTATCTTAGAATACTGCCAATAACGTTAGTTTATTCTACCAAGATAATTTTTTTACTTAAAAATAAGGAAGAATTTATCACTATTTTTCATTTTTTAGATAGCGATTATTTTCACAAACCTATCCAGATATTTTTTAAAAATACTATCTCTTTGATAAAAAAAGAAGATTTTTATAAAAATTAGTTTTTTACGCTGCCATTATTTTGCTAACCCCCTTTCTTACCCACCAATACTTTAAAATAAAAAATTTCCTTTTGTTTCAATCCTATTGAAAAAACATAAATAATCGCTATCCTAAGAGGATTAACAATTTATTTGACTACAAAAGGATACATAATGTTAATTCGTCAAAAAGTTTTATCAACGGCTATTGCACTATCGCTTGGTGTACTTCCACTGAACTATGCAGTAGCAGATACTACAACAAACTCACTTTTCCCCTCTTCAACACAATCATCAATGGGATTACCTGATTTCACCTCTGTCGTGACATCAACAGAGGACAGTGTTGTCAACATTCGTACCATGAGTCCCGTGCGTTCACCTATGCAATCCTTTGAATTTGGTGGCCCTGATGATATGTTCCGTTTTTTCTTTGGGCCTGATTTTCCTATAGAGCCAGAGTTTCAGTTTCAACAACCTAAACGCCGCTCTAAACCCAATACAGAACGTATTGAACCCAGTGGTGTCGGTTCTGGCTTTATTATTTCATCTGATGGTTATATCATCACGAACCAACACGTTGTTGATGGTGCCTCTCGTGTGATTGTTACCTTAAATAATGGTAAAGAGTATGATGCTAAAGTCATTGGTTCAGATAAGCGTACCGATATCGCTCTTTTAAAAATTGATGCTAATAATCTAAAAGCACTACCTGTTGGTGATTCAGAACAACTGAAAAAGGGACAATGGGTATTAGCAATTGGATCTCCTTATGGGCTTGAATCTACCGTTACATCAGGTATTGTAAGTGCTATTAACCGTGATACAGGTGATTATCTTCCCTTTATTCAAACCGATGTTGCTATTAACCCCGGCAACTCTGGTGGCCCACTTATTGACTTAAATGGTAAAGTCATTGGTGTAAATAGCCAGATTTATACGCGTAGTGGTGGTTTTATGGGAATTTCTTTCTCTATTCCTATTAATGAAGCCATGAAAATTGTTGATCAACTGAAAGAAACAGGTTCTGTTCAACGGGGGCGTATTGGTGTCGTTATCAGCGAGGTTAAAAAAGAAGTCGCTGACGCACTAGGTCTAAAAGATACCAAGGGGGCACTAGTTAGCAATGTAGAGCCCAATAGTCCTGCAGAGAAATCAGGCATCAAGTCTGGTGATGTGATTATTGGTTTTAATAATCAAGCTATTAATAAATGGAACGACCTTCCTCGTCTAGTTGGTTTAAATAAACCGGGAACAACAACCGATATTAAAATTTGGCGACGTGGTAAGGTAGAAACCTTAAAAATCACACTTGACTCAACAGATCCAGATACAAAAGTAAGTGCATCTAAAGGTAAGAGTTCTCCTTCTGATGCCAGTAAAGATCGCTTGGGCTTAACCGTAGAAGAACTTACTCGTGATCAAAAAGATGAGCTACGTATCAGTAATGGCGTATTAGTCACCGCAGTAGATGGTATTGCAAAAGAAGCTGGTTTACTTAAAGATGATGTTATTATGGTTGTTGATAATCAAGATATTGTCTCTATCAAACAATATCAACAAATTATCAAAAAACTACCTAATGATAAAATTACCGCCATGTTGATTCGCCGTAATAATATGACGCAATGGATTACCTTAACACCGAAAAAATAATCAGTTTTTTCTAAGGTATTAAAATAAAAATCCCCCATAGCGATTGAATCTTACTATGGGGGATTATTTTTATTAAACATTTTAAAGAGTATAGTGATTATTACTTAGAGTATAGACAAATAGGATACAAATTTCTACTCTATTATTTAAATTTAAAATAACTAGTGAAAATTATATTACACAAATTTACTCAATAGATATCACCTCAATCAATTGCCCACTCTCTTTTGCGATCTGAATAAGCTCATCAAAACTACCTTGGGGTAATTTTAAATCAGGGGCTATTTCTCTTAATGGCACTAACACAAATAATCGAGTATGTAAGCGAGGATGAGGAATGATTAATTCAGGCGTATCATACTGCTCTTGATTAAAATATAAAATATCTAAATCCAGTGTACGAGGAGCATTGCGATAAGGACGCTCTCGCCCATATTTTAACTCTATCGCTTGAAGCAATTTTAATAGAGAAAACGCATCTAATGACGTTTTAAGACAAGCCACTGCATTAATGTAATCAGGCCCTGTACTATCAACTGGTGATGTACGATAGAATGAAGAAGATATAAGCTCCTTGATATCCTGATGCTGCAATAAGGTATCTAAAGCCAATTTTAAAAAATTCTCAGATTCACCTAAATTTGAACCTAATCCAATATAAGCAATATTTGTCTTTTTGCTATCCATCTTTTCCTCAAATTAATGCGTAAATGAAAATAGTATATTGATTAAGTAACTATCAATATTTTGATCAACAACACCAAACTATTTTTAGCATTCAATAGCGTATTTATATACCCTTTCTTTTTATTATCATAAAAAACATTAAATTTATACTAATTAACCTTATAAGCATATATTAATACACATAACCGCCTCCATGCCTCAGATGGTATTTGCCACTGCCACAAGAGAATGGGTTTACGCTGATATTGCCCTGAAAAGGTCTGTTTTGATGAGGGATAATGCTGTGTCGTCTGTATAGTAAACTGTATCCAACAAAAGCCCTTACTGACATTAGCCATTGTTCCCCTAATCACACCGTTTGGTGTATTTAGCAAACAATAAGAAGGACTAATAATGAGCAAATGATTATCTTGTGCAGAATACTTTAACCGAGTATAGGTACAAAAAAGCCCTAAACTGATTAAAGCATATGTCCAACCTAATAGGCTAAACCCTGCTAAAAATACCATTAGGGCTTTGATACGGTATGTTACTGCACTATCCGATAATACAATTTCTTGTGTCCACGCTTGTTGTAGTGCAGCATACATACTCTTACCTACATTTTCTTAACAACCATTGAGCCATTAGTACCACCAAAACCAAATGAATTAGATAGCGCATAGTCAATCTTAATTTGTCTGGCTTCATTAGCACAATAATCTAAATCACATTCAGGATCTTGGTTAAAGATATTAATAGTAGGTGGTGAAATTTGATGATATACCGCTAAGGTTGTAAAGACAGCTTCAATACCACCTGCAGCCCCTAATAAATGCCCTGTCATTGATTTAGTAGAGTTAACCACTGTTTTATACGAATGATCACCTAAAGCTAGTTTAAGTGCTACGGTTTCATTTTTGTCGCCTAATGGGGTTGATGTACCGTGAGCATTGACATAATTGACTTGATCAGGATTAATCCCTGCATTACGCAAAGCATTAGCAATACCACGACGAGGACCATCACTATCAGGTGCCGTAATATGATGTGCATCAGAACTCATACCATATCCGACAAATTCACCATAAATCTTAGCACCGCGTTTCACCGCATGTTCATATTCTTCTAAAACAAGAACACCTGCCCCTTCTCCAAGTACAAAACCATCACGGTCTTTATCCCAAGGACGTGATGCTGTTGTTGGATCATCATTACGTGTTGATAAGGCTCTCATAGAAGCAAACCCACCAATACCTAAAGGCGATACAGTTGCTTCTGCACCACCAGCCAACATCACATCCGCATCACCATATTCAATAAGACGAGCGGCATCACCAATCGAGTGCAACCCCGTTGTGCAAGCTGAGACAACCGCATAACTTGGTCCTTTAAGCCCCAACATAATGGTGAGATGCCCCGAAATCAAATTAATTAATGAAGAGGGTACAAAGAATGGGGAAATACGGCGAGCCCCTTTTTCTAGGTAATCTGTTTGTGTTTCTTCAATACGTTTTAGACCACCGATACCTGAACTAACAATCGCACCAATACGATGCGCATTTTCTTCGGTTACTTCTAAACCTGAATCTTTCCAAGCATCAATAGCTGCCCCAATACCATAATGAATAAAAGTATCCATTTGGCGGATTTCTTTGGCATTAATGTAGGTTTCTGGATTAAAGTCTTTAACCTCACCCGCAATTTGAGCATTAAAAGCACTCGCATCAAAACGAGTAATATGACCAATACCTGAACGTCCGTTAATGATGTTATCCCATGCAGTCGCAATAGTATTGCCTACAGGTGATACAATTCCTAAACCGGTAATCACAACACGTCTTTTCACAAAAGACTCCTATTCTATTTAATGGCAGGTGACATAAGCTGTCACAAAGCGTTTTGGAAATAAATTTAATAAAGATTTAAATCTTTTTCAAAGACGCTCTACGTTATGTATTCATTATAAAAATAAGTACGATAATGGTTGTGATACATTAATTAAATACTGTCTCACAACCCTTCGTACTCTATATTATTTCATTATGCTTTTTGAGCGTTAATGAAATCAATCGCTTTCTGAACAGTAGTAATTGTTTCAGCTTGCTCGTCTGTGATGCTTGCTTCAAATTCATCTTCAAAAGACATCACTAATTCCACCATATCTAGTGAATCGGCACCTAAATCGTCAAGGAATGAAGACTCATTTTTAATATCTGCTTCGTTCACACCTAATTGTTTTGCGACGATTGCCTTGACGCGTTGTTCGATGCTATCCATGTAAATCTCCAATAGGGATTATTCCCAAAGTTATTGCCTATGCAAAGCATGGCTGATTAAAGAAGAAAATCAGTTAATACACCATGTATTAACCTAAACGAACTGCAAACATAAATTGCTAGTTTGCATTTTATAAAAATTTGTACCCTTTTTTGGTAAAAAGAGTCCAAAAAACAAAAAAATCAATTAAACAGTAAAACCATATTTTACCTGTTTATTATGCCATATACATGCCACCATTGACATGTAGGGTATTTCCCGTAATGTAACTTGCAGCAGGACTCGCTAAGAAAGCCACTGCCTGAGCAATATCTTGCACATGCCCCAAACGTCCCATTGGGATTTGACTCATTAAGGCATTGGTTGCTTCTTCACCTAAAGCACGGGTCATATCCGTATCAATAAAGCCCGGTGCAACACAATTAACCGTAATATTCCGACTACCAATTTCACGTGCTAAAGCTCGTGTTAAGCCTGCCACACCTGCTTTAGCCGCAGCATAGTTTGCTTGACCCACATTACCACTTTCACCAACAACAGAGGTAACATTAATAATACGTCCACCTCTTGCTTTCATCATAGGTTTTACGACACCACGGCAAAGACGGAATACTGCTGTTAGATTGGTATTAATCACCGCATCCCAGTCTTCGTCCTTCATACGCATAATAAGCCCATCACGAGTAATACCCGCATTATTAACCAAGATATGAGGGCCTCCCTCTTTGGCTAATTCTGCTAATAATGCATCACTGGCAGTTGCATCTGTTACATCAAGCACAACACCCTTACCACCGAAAGGATTAAGCTGTTTATTAATACCGTCAGCACCTGCTTCTGATGTTGCTGTACCAACCACAATTGCCCCTCTTTGTGCAAGCTCTAAAGCAATGGCTTGACCTAAACCTCGGCTTGCACCTGTTACTAAGGCTATTTGACCTGTTAATTCTTTATTCATCTTTATTCCTTAATCGCTTCTAATACTGTTGTTAATGAAGCTGGATCGTTAATTGATAAGGCATTTATCTCAGGTGCAATGCGTTTAACAAGACCCGTTAATACTTTACCAGGACCGCATTCCACAATATGCGTAACACCTTCTGATTGCATTTTTTGGATAGTTTCTACCCAACGTACAGCATGCCATGCTTGGCGCACAAGCGCATCTTTAATGGCTTCTGGATCATGTTGTACAGCAACATCTACATTGTTAATAACATCTATTGCTGGAGAAGCAAATGATAATTCAGCCAATGCTTTCTGTAAAATCACAGCAGCTGGTTCAAGTAATGAAGAATGAAAAGGTGCAGATACAGGTAATACCAAAGCACGCTTTGCTCCTGCTGCTTTTGCTAATTCACACGCACGTTCAACTGCAGATTGATGACCAGCAATGACTACTTGGGCTGGTGCATTAAAATTGACTGCCTCAACTACTTCACCTTGAGCGGCTTCTGCACATACCTTTTTAACAGTATCATCATCAAGACCCAATATGGCTGCCATTGCTCCTGTTCCTACAGGTACTGCCTCTTGCATTGCATTAGCACGAATACGCACCAAACGAACAGCTTCTTCTACGGACAACACGCCTGCTGCCGCTAATGCCGTGTATTCACCTAAGCTATGCCCAGCTACTAATACAGGCTGAGTACCCCCTTGTTCAAGATAGGCTTGATACATAGCATAGCTTGCTGCCAACATCACTGGTTGTGTATTGGTCGTTAAGTTTAATTGTTCAGCAGGGCCTTGAGCAATCAAGGTAGTTAAATCTTGACCTAATGCTTCGCTAGCTTTTTGCATAACCGTTTGCACTGTCTTATTGTCAGCCCACGCATCTAGCATACCCACTGATTGTGATCCTTGCCCAGGAAAGACAAAGGCTAATTTCATGTTATATCCTTATATTTAAAATGTACAGCTATAAAAAGTTTACATTTGAACTAATACAGAACCCCATGTAAAACCACCACCTACACCTTGCAATAGCACTTTATCACCTGATTTAATTCGCCCATCTTTACGTGCTACATCAAATGCTAATGGGACACTTGCCGCTGAGGTATTTGCATGATGATCAACGGTAATAACAACTTTATTCTCATCTATATTTAGCTTACGCGCTAAAGACTGAATAATACGAACATTCGCTTGATGAGGCACCATCCAATCAATATCTGTTGATGCGATATTAGCTTTTTTGCAAACCTCTAATGCTGACTGTTCTAAAGAAACCACTGCTTTTTTGAATACAGCTTGCCCATCCATACGAAGAAAAGGATCGCCCTGCACTTTACCATGACAAATCGTCCCTTCAGCATGTAGAATCGTATGCAAACTACCATCTGCATTAAGCTGTGTACTTAAAATACCTGGCTCATCTGATGCTTTAACAATAAAAGCACCTGCCCCATCACCAAAGAGAACACAAGTGCTACGATCTTGCCAATCAATAATATGAGAAAAAGTTTCTGCACCAATCACTAAGGCACATTTAGCATTACCCGCACGGATATAGCTATCTGCCGTTGTTAATGCATAGACAAAGCCACTGCAAACAGCTTGCACATCAAAAGCAGCAGCGCCTTTATTACCTATCTTAGATTGTACGATACACGCAGTACTGGGGAAAATATGGTCTGGAGTCGAAGTTGCCACAATAATTAAATCAATATCTTCAACTTGAATGCCTGCCTCTTTAATAGCATTTTGAGCAGCTTGTGTTGCTAAATCACTTGTTTTAATATGACTATCTGCAATATAACGTTGCTTAATTCCCGTTCGAGTCACAATCCATTCGTCTGATGTTTCAATCCCTTTTTCCGCTAATTGTTGAGCTAAAACATCGTTTGAAACAACATTTTCAGGCAATGCACTACCCGATCCAATAATTTTTGTAAATGGCATATGGACTCCTTATCAATTGGGGGGATTTTTATCATGTTCTTGGTGCAATACAATAGTCTTTTCTTGTTGAGATGTCAATATCGCTTCTACTCCAAGACGTGTTTTATGTAGTAATTGACTCTGTACCGCCATACGCGCACGTTCAATCGCAAAGCTAAATGCCAATATATCAGCAGAGCCATGGCTTTTAAAAACAACCCCTTTTAATCCTAATAAAGCAGCTCCGTTATAACGGCGATTATCCATATCTTTACGGAACTGGTTAATGACGGGTTTTGCCATCAAGGCAGCTATTTTACTATAGAGAGACCGTAGAAAATTTTCTTTCAATTTACTACTCACCATCTTGGCAAGTCCTTCGATAGATTTCAGTAAGACATTGCCAACAAATCCATCACAGACAACCACATGAGCCGTACCTTTGAAAATATCATCACCTTCTACATTACCAATAAAATTAAGAGAGGTTGCTTGCAATAGTTCGCTTGTTTTTTTGACAAGCTGATTTCCCTTAATGGCTTCATGACCAATATTGAGTAACCCCACCTTGGGTTGTTCAATACCTTCAACCGCTTGTACAAGTGCCGAACCCATCATAGCAAACTGTAAAAGATGCTCAGGGGTACAATCAACATTAGCACCCAAGTCTAGGACAGTTGTTCCTTTACCTAATTGATTAGGCAGAGAGGTAGCGATGGCTGGACGATCAATTCCTTCAAGGGTTTTAAGAATAAACCGAGCAACCGCCATTAAAGCCCCTGTATTACCAGCAGAGACGCACGCATCGGCACGCTGTTCACGAACAGCATGTAAGGCATGATGCATAGAAGATTTACGCTTATGACGTAAAACGACATCAATCGGATCGTCCATATTAATCACGTCCTCAGCATCAATAATAGAAAACTGTGAGGGACGAGATGGCTTTGCTAATTGAAGGGCATTCTCTACTTCTGTTGCTCGACCAACGAGTAAAAAATGCAAATCTGCGTACTTTTCTGCTACATTGACTGCGGCAGGAACAGTAACGGGGAGCCCAAAGTCTCCCCCCATACAATCAATAGCAATACGTATCACGATTGGATAAGATTTAATAAGTTAAAACTTATATCAACTATTCGTCGTTTTTAGTTTTTAACACTTTACGACCACGGTAAACACCGTTAGGACTAATGTGATGACGTAAATGCAATTCACCTGTTGTTGGCTCAATTGCTGTTGGTGGGTTTGTTAGAAAATCGTGTGAACGATGCATACCACGTTTAGAAGGTGTTTTTTTGTTTTGTTGAACAGCCATGATGACTCCAAAAAATACTGTATCGCTATGAAACAGACAATAAAAGTTAATGTTTAAGCTTCTCTAATATAGCAAATGGAGAAGGTTTTTTTGCTAAGTTATCTTCTGGTAATTCTACCAAATCCTGACACACCTCGTGTTTAGGAATATAAGGTAAACTTAGAATAAGCTCATCTTCGACCAATTCTATAATATTGACGGGCTGATGAGCCAAAATTTTTTCATAGGCTTGACTATCTATCTCTCCAGAATCAGCGACATCTGCATCAAGTGCTTTTTGTGATGTAACTGCTTCTAGTTCAACCTCAGTCGCAATGGGATAATGAAAAAGCTTCATACAACGCTGACACTGTAACTGAGGGTTAGCTTTAATTTGTAATTGAATAAGTGCTGGCCCATGTGGTTTTTGATGACCTGTTATATGCCATTCTACCTGCGTTTGTGTCGTTTGCTGAGGCAGATCCTCAGATAAACGGTTAAATGCAGTAATATCAGCACTCCCTTGGACTTCTTGCGAAAGCCGCACTAAATCCATCAGATCTATGTACTTATCCACAATATCCCCTTTTCAATTTACTAATCTTGCTACTCGCTAACTCAATGAAAGTTGCTTTCTGTCAAACTAGTCAATCCATTTATTATGTATTCCCCTCAAAAGAATAAATTTCTTTTTTAAAAGAGAACATACACAAATTCCGTAAAACATGAAATAATAACCTGTTATTTAATTTTGGTCAAATCATGCAATGAAAAAAGCATCTTTTTCTTTAATTTTAGCATCATCTTCTCCGTACAGAAAAATGATGTTAGAACGATTTCAGCTACCTTTTACAACACACTCACCACAAATTGATGAGACCCCAAAAATAAATGAAACTCCTGTAGAGCTAGCTATACGGTTATCTATAGAAAAAGCAAAAGCAGTTAGTCGTCAATTTCCCGGGGCAATTGTTATCGGTTCCGATCAAGTTGCTACATTAGGAAATGCCCCCATTGGTAAACCTGGTGATTTTGTAAAAGCGCAACAACAACTGCGACAACTTAGCGGACAGCATGTACAATTTCACTCTGCTTTAGCCGTTACGGATGGAGAAAAACTATTACATACTAATGTCATTACGCATTGTTATTTCCGTACATTAAGTGAAGAAGAAATTATCCATTACCTTCATACGGAAAAACCTTTTGATACGGCAGGCAGCGCTAAAGCAGAAAGTCTTGGCATTACACTCATGGAACGTATGAGTAGCGATGATCCTACCGCCATTATCGGATTACCATTGATTGCTCTTGCCAATATGCTAAGAGAGTTTGGTATAAATCCAACACTTTTAGCCACAACGACCATTTGATTATATACCGTTACCACATAGATACCATCAAGGATTGCGATGAATACGACTCGCCTACACCTTATTCCCGTTAGTCTTGGAGATTCTCCTGTACAACGTTGGCTTCCTCCTGAGGTACAAACCATAGCAGGAAATATTGACGTTTATATTGCAGAAAATGCAAAAACTGCCCGTGCATTTTTAAAACAAATCGGAACAGTAAGACCTATTCAAGAGATTACTATTCATACACTTACTGCCAAAACAAGCACAGAAGAAATCCACTCATGGCTAAAAGCACCGGGGAAACAGGGTGATATTGGTTTAGTATCAGAAGCAGGCTGTCCTGCGGTGGCAGATCCCGGTGCATTAGTCGCACGAGAAGCACACCGTATGGGGATTCAGGTTATTCCTTGGGTAGGCCCTTCTTCTATTTTGCTAGGATTAATGGCAAGCGGACTTGACGGACAACGTTTTACCTTTCACGGTTATGCCCCTGTTCAGGGACAAGAGCGTATCAAACAACTTCAACAATGGGAAAGCTTATCCGCAAAATTAAATCAAACACAATTATTTATTGAAACCCCATATCGTAATATCGCTATGTTTGAGGCTTTACTTAAAACACTCAAATCCTCTACACGTCTTTGTATTGCTCGTTCATTGACGACTAATCAAGAATGGATTCAAACACATACCATTGCGGAATGGAAAAAACGCCCTATCCCAGATATTGATAAACAAGCTACTTTATTCTTATTCTTAGCATAACAATATTAAGCAAGAATATTATTTGAGACAGAACAGATAAGGTATTCATAGTATATAGGTTTCTATTATTTTCTTTAAACTAAAAATAGTTTAACCAAAGTACGATAAATAAGGCGTAAATTTCTCGGTCATTCCTCGTTATAATCGAACAAATTTACCCTTAACCCTATATCTATAAAATATTAATTATTAAATTTTTCTGCTTATGTTTAATTATTGAATAATGACTTTTTATCTGTCTGTATTAAATCTTCTATAATCGCTGCTGTTTGCACATCCAATACCCCATCATACCGCAATGGGCGGTAGTGCATTTGAAAAGCCTGAAGTACCTTACGATTATCACTATCCCATTTCCCATGAGGTTCAATAAAATAACCTAATTTTCTAAGGTTTTGCTGAACCTTTTCGGCAGAAGGCAGTCCCTTTTGTTGATAGTATTGCATTAACTGTGCCACACGGTCTTCATCATACCATCGCCCTAATCCCTCTTGAGCCAACCACTGCCATGGAAAGTTTGGCCCAGGATCTATTTTACGCAAAGGGGCAACATCACTATGCCCTAGAATATGCTCAGGAATAATCTGATGTCGTTGTTGAATATCTTTTAACAAAAGGATAAGTCGTTCAATTTGTTCACTTGAATAAGGTTGCCATGCCTCATCACCCATAGCATTCTTACGCTGACCGCTATTGACGATTTCAATACCAATAGAAATACCATTTAATTGGCTATCTTTTCCCCAATAACTCTCTCCTGAATGCCATGCTCGCTGGCTTTCTGGCACAAGTTGTAAAACACGCACAGGAGATTCATCCGTAATTAAATAATGAGCAGATACTTGTTGTTCTGTCAAAATACGAAGAGAATCTTCTTGGTTTTCCCCCGTATAGTGAATAATAATATATTTAATACGACTGTCTTGCCCTCTAGCCGAATAGACTTCATCAACTACCGTATGTGTACAAGCTACTACGCCTAACATCCATACACAGAATAACAGTCGCTTTACTATTCGCATCACTAGCAATATACCGATAATAAACGATGAAGCGCAGAGACATTTTCTACTAAAAAATCTGGTTTAGCACGTTCTAATTCAACCTTAGAATGTGCACCATAAGTAACAGCAATACTCTGTACGCCTGCATTTTTAGCTAACTCAATATCATGTGTTGTATCACCCACCATAACGACTTCAGAAGCAGGTATATTTAACTCATCCATAATTTCATTTAACATTAAAGGATTAGGCTTACTTGCCGTTTCCTCACCTGTTCTTGTGGCATCAAAATAAGGATTTAGTTGGTGGTTCGCTAATGCTCGATTTAAGCCTACTCGACTTTTCCCTGTCGCCACCGCCATCATCACTCCCTTTGCTTTTAGCTCATCAAGAATAGCCATATTACCGGGAAATAAACGTAAATCAGGGTCTCGTAATAAATAATGGTATTTATAACGATCAATAAATATATTCACTTGATCGTCCTGTAAATCAGGAATTGCTCGTTTGAGCGCTTCAGTCAAAGAAAGCCCTATTACCCAACTTGCCTGTTCATCTGTTGGTACAGTCCACCCCAAATCACGGCACGTATTCTGGATAGCCACTACAATAGAATGTGTAGAATCCATTAATGTTCCGTCCCAATCAAATACCACTAAAGAAAATTTCATCACAACCCTTTAATCTATACCAAGTGAATACTATATCGTACATAGTACAAAATATTTTTATAAACCCTACTACGCAATAAGCTAATGTAACCAATACATCATCACTATTTATTTAACCATACCGATACATCACAATATATCTAATAATTGTTGGCACTCTTTAGGTAGCGGTGCTTCAAGTATTAATTTTTCTCCCGTCAAAGGATGGTTAAAACTTAAACGATAAGCGTGTAAAAACATACGCCTAAAGCCACGTTTAAAAAACTGTTCTCGTACTTCATCTATACCATACTTTTCATCGCCCACAATAGGATGCCCTTGTGAGGCTAAATGTACACGTATTTGATGGGTACGTCCTGTTTTTAATTGTGCGCCAACTAAAGTATAACCAGAATAGGATTGTACTTTTGTGACAATGGTATAGGCATATTTACCCTTTTCTTTATCAATTCGCACACGGCGTTCACCATCAGCCGTAAGATATTTATAGAGGGGTAATTTAATTTCTTGCCTTTTTGCTTGCCACTGCCCCACCACTAAAGCAAGATAATACTTATGCCCTTCTGACTGACGCATCATATCGTGCAAAACAACTAAAGCACTTCTTTTTTTCGCAATAATCAATAAACCAGATGTTTCCTTATCTAAGCGATGCGCTAATTCTAAAAACTTACTCTCTGGACGAGCAGAACGTAACTGCTCAATCACACCAAAGGAAACCCCACTTCCCCCATGTACGGCGACACCAGCAGGTTTATTAATCACGATAATGGCATCATCTTCATAAATGATGGGAAACTCTGCTTTAGGTGCAATCGGTTTCTGAGTAGGATCAGGCATGCGCAAAGGTGGGATTCTGACTTCATCACCAACTTGCAAACGATATTCTGATGAAATTCTTCCCTTATTCACTCTGACTTGCCCTGAACGAATCGCTTTATAAAGATGGCTTTTAGGAACACCCTTACAGTGTCGTACCAAAAAATTATCAATACGTTGCCCGTCCGATTCTATATCTACTTTGACAAAGCGGACTTGTTGCAACAACGAAGAGGGCTGATAAGAACTTGACACAATATTTACTCAATGAGTGGAAAGAGTTATTATTTTACCTTATTCATTCTCTTATTAAAGCCTCTCTCTGCTTATTTTTCACCCAAATCAAAATCCAATATACTTTTTACGTTATTTTTTAGGATATAGAAATAACTACCTAACACTTACCAACCCTACAATAAATTTTTCAAAATATTGAATATAATTCAAAACAGCATTTACTTTTATTAACTTATTTTTAAGCACATTCTTTGCTAAAATGGTATTGCTTTTTGGAAAAATGAATCACTTAGCACCTGTATTGTATCTTGCTAAGACACGCTGGGATATACCATTATTCATTACCCCATCAGCACGATAACATATAAGGGGCTGTAGTCAATTAACTCTCTAGCCCTATATAACTATTTACTCTAGGAGTTTTTATGTCAAATTGGTCTGAAGGATATGTCGATAATGTCGTCTATACCTATGGTTATTACAAGAATATACAACCTGAAGCACTTACTATTCCTTTTTTAATGAAAGGATTAATTCCACCGACCGTTATCAATGCTTGTGAATTAGGTTTTGGACAAGGTGTCTCTTTTAATATACACTCAGCGGCAGGTTCAGCCAATTGGTATGGAACAGACTTTAATCCTTCACACGCAAGATTTGCACAATATTTAGCCTCTTCTTTTGAATCTGGGGCTTTAATTGCCGACCAAAGTTTTCAAGCATTTTGCCAAAGAGACGATTTACCCGATTTTGATTTTATTGCCTTACATGGTATCTGGTCATGGATTTCAGATGAAAACCGCCATATTATTGTTGATTTTATTCGTCGAAAACTAAAAGTCGGTGGTGTTTTATCTATTAGCTATAATACCTTACCCGGTTGGTCAGGTAAATCACCGATTCGCCATTTATTATCAACCTTCCATCAAACAACGGCTACCTCATCAAAATCACATGAGGACAATGTAAAAGAAACGCTTCGTCTGAGTGAACAAACCCTTAAACTTAGCCAATTACTCACTAAAGAAACACCCTCATTGCTCACCAAAATTGAGGATTTAAAAAATACAAACATTAACTACCTTGCTCATGAATATCTTAATAAAGACTGGCAACCTATGTACTTTACTGAAATGGAGCAATGGTTAGAAGGAGCAAAAGTTAAATTTGCCTGCTCTACCAATTTCTTAGATGATTTCTATCCTGTTTCTTTCAATCAAGAGCAAATAAACTTTATCAGTCAATTCTCTCATGCTTCACAAATAGAAACCATGAAAGATTTTATGCTGAATAAACAATTCCGCTCTGATTTTTGGGTAAAAGGCAATGTTTCTTTTGAACCCTCAGCACGAAGAAACGCATGGCATCAATTAAGGGTTTTATTTATCACTCCACGCAAGGATTTCTCACTGGATATTTCTCGTCATATTAGTATTTCCTTAAATGCATCTATTGCTAATCCAATTTTAGACATTTTAGAAGACGGTCAAATCCATCAAGTAGGGAATATTTGCCAACAACTCAATCAGCATGAAGTTATCTTTGAAGTGCTTGCTATTCTATATGCACATGGACATCTTTTACTGATTCAAGACGATAAAAAAGCCCAAACCGCCTTACCTCGTTGCCAAGCATTTAACCAAGCTATTATGGCACTTGCTAAAGATGGTCATAAAATAGAGTATTTAGCCAGTCCTATGACGGGTGGTGCGATTACAGTTCCTCGATTTGAGCAACTTTTCCTCTCGGCTTACCAAGAAGGAATTCCTCAAGAACAATGGGGTGCGTATGTATGGAATACACTAAAAGAGCGAGGACAACAGTTAATTCATGAAGGTAGAACACTAGAGACAGATCAGGAACACCTTAATGTCTTTAACCAACAAGCGAAAACCTTTATAGAGAATAAATTCAATCTGTTAAAAAAACTAAAAATTGTGATTTAATCTTTAAGCCTGTTCTACTAACAAAAAATCTTCTCTTATTGTTATAAGAGAAGATTTTTTATATTAACACCCATAAAAGTTAAAGATAGATAAAATAATTTATCCAAGTGAGTATTTTGATAGATCCTTAATTATCATTAACGCATCTATTCAGCTAATGATAGAAAAACATACCATATCTTACCAAACTATTTCATACGACTATAACCATATCATCTGCTATAACATGAAGTGCTATTATTTTTAAGCAAAATAAGACTCAGCGTTCACTGGCTTAGCATCAATACATTTAACAAAACCGTAAACCACACGGAAGACATACCAAATATAGGGAACAAAAAACAAAATACCAAGTAAGCCAAAGGAAACAAAGGCTAAAACCCAAGCAACACAGAAAAAAAGTATCCCTATCCAGAATGTGCGGATAAGCCAAGTATAATGTAATGCATAAATCGTCCCTCTTACCTCATCTCTTTTTATATAAGCAATAATAAGTCCTACGATAGAAAGTATTCCCGTAAAAATCCCAAGTGCATACAAAATATAAGTAGCATACATCATTGTTTTATGAGGCTCTAGGCTCTTATTATCATCTATAACGACAACTTCATTTTCCATCTGATTCTCCATATACATAGTAAACCCAATCATATTACCTGATTTCATCTTTTTATTAATTTAATTTACCATAGCCAAATTAAAAAACTTCATACTCCCCCTGATGATTTATGGCATAGAATATGATGACCGCTTTATATGCTTTTCATTTTATTTTACTACTACATATAGGATAAAAGAACATCTTCATTATTGAATACAATTCAAAAGCCCTTTCATTTTTAGCCCTCTAATCAAAAACCCTAAAACCTTTTATACTTTTCTTATGGTTTTAATGAATATAAGGAATGATTATGTTAAGAAAAACACTATTAAGCACATCACTTATTTTAGCGACAACAGGAGTTACTATGGCAGCTGATTATGCAAAAAATCCCTTTACCCTTACTTATGAAGGCGCTATTACCGAAAATGTAGCAGGTCAAGTACAGATTCATCCCGTTAAGTATGTACAAAAACAAACGGGGATTGAAGTCGTTGCCAATGTCTATACCCCAGCTCATTTTGATGCCAATAAAAAATACCCTACCATTGTAGTTGCTCACCCAAATGGAGGAGTGAAAGAACAAGTGGCTGGTTTATATGCTCAACGATTAGCCGAACAAGGTTATATTACCATTGCCTTTGATGCTGCCTATCAAGGGGGAAGCCAAGGTACACCTCGTTATACCGATAAACCACAAAATCGTATTGAAGATATTCGTGCAGCAGCAGACTTTATTAGCCAATACCAAGGAGTAGATCCTGACCATCTAGGATTACTCGGTATTTGTGGTGGCGGAGGCTACTCTATTAAAGCGGCACAAACGGATAAGCGCTTTAAAGCAGTAGCAACACTAAGTATGTTTAATTCAGGCGATGCTCGCCGAAATGGTTTTATGAGAAGTCAAAAAGATAGTATTCAAGAACGACTTGCTCAAATTGCCCAAGCTCGAGCAAAAGAAGCACAAACAGGCGAAGTACAATACACCCCCTCTTTCGGTGCAGGACTAACCCCTGAACAAGTCGCCGCCTTACCTTTTGATTTATATCGTCAAGGTTATGAGTATTACGCACAAACCCATGCCCACCCTAACTCACAAACCAATAGTACAATGGATAGCTTGGCAGATTTAATGGAATTTGATGTTAATACGAATGTTGATTTAATTAATCAACCCTTACTAATGGTTGCAGGTGATAAGGCTGATAGCCTCTATATGACGAAAGAAGTGTTTGAAAATGCCACAGGAACACAAAATAAAGAATTGTTCCTCATCCCTGATGCAACCCATATTGAAACCTACTGGAAACCTGAGTATGTTCAACAAGCAATGGGAAAATTCTCTGAATTCTTTAAGAAAAATCTCTAAAGCACATATTAGGTAAATTCCTCTTTAACTCCTCCCTTACGGAGGAGTTTTTATTGGTATTGCTTAAAAATACAGAAAAATAGAGGATACCTAAGCGAGTTTTGCTAGCAGAGCGAGCAACTACGACTCAACATTATTTGTCGTGCTTTAACATCTTATATAACTAATATTATTCCTATATATTAATTATCATTATCAATCCTCTATATAAGCCTAAATTCCTATCCCTATTTAAAAGGCTTATGCTATAATGACTTACCCAAACAAAAACGGCTTAACCCAAGGGCCAATAGCAGATATACGTCGAGCAAGAGATGATAACAACCCCCTTAGCTCCGTAGATACCGCTCATAAATTGGCACGTTGAATTTTTTATCGCGTAGGTGTCTCCGTTTGGGTGCTTACTGGTTGCAAACGCATGCTTATTTATGTTTTGAATGCGGTAGTCCTTGTTTAGTCTCCTACCCACATAAATGCATATATCCGTTTGTTAGAACCTTGTTTATGCACTGTAACCTATTACCATCACAGATACACTGTTGTACCACTTGTCAACGTGGTCTGGATTTTTAAATCTAAGTAATATAACTCAACTGTTTGAGTTTTTTAAATTATGATACCTCAAGTGATAGCTGATGCTATCGCTCGTTTAGTCATTGCATGACGTTTTTTGGTTCGCCCGTAGTTCCCTAGGGTTAATGTATTTATGGTGAATACATTAGAATTTTTATGAGAACCAAAATATGAAACGTATGCTATTTAATGCAACACATCAAGAAGAATTACGTGTTGCTATTGTGGACGGGCAAAAACTGCTTGATATTGACATCGAAACAGCTGGTAGAGAACAGCGTAAAGGCAATATTTACAAAGGGGTTATTACCCGTATTGAACCTAGCCTAGAGGCGTGTTTTGTAGATTATGGACACGAACGTCATGGTTTTTTACCCTTTAAAGAAGTTGCTCGTAGCTATTTTAAAGAAGGGATAGATGTTCGTAATGCACGTATCCAAGAAGCACTAAGCGAAGGTCAAGAACTCATCATTCAAGTCGAAAAAGAAGAACGTGGCAACAAAGGGGCTGCACTTACTACCTTTATTTCACTTGCTGGTCGTTACCTTGTCTTAATGCCTAATAATCCTCGTGGTGGCGGTGTTTCTCGCCGTATTGATGGTGAAGAACGTCAAGAACTCCGAGAAACCATGAGTCAGCTTGATTTACCTGAAGGCATGAGTATGATTGCTCGTACAGCAGGGATTGGTCGTACCGCCCCTGAGCTAGACTGGGATTTAAAATACCTACTTAAATTATGGCGAGCAATTTATAATGCTGCACAACAATATCCTGCTCCAGTCTTAATTTATCAAGAATCTAGTCTTGTTATTCGAGCAATCCGTGATTATTTTTCATCAGATATAGCTGAAATTCTCATTGATACAGATGCTATTCATGATCAGGCATTAGCCTTTATGCAAGATGTGATGCCTGAAAATATCAGCAAGGTCAAACGTTACCGTAATGCTGTTCCTCTTTTTTCTCGCTTCCAAGTTGAGTACCAAATTGAAACAGCCTATTCTCGTACCGTACAATTACCCTCTGGTGGATCTATCGTTATTGATCATACCGAAGCATTAGTCGCTGTAGATGTCAATTCTGCTCGCTCTACTCGTGGTGGCGATATTGAAGAAACAGCACTTCGTACCAATCTTGAAGCTGCAGAAGAAGTTGCCCGTCAGTTACGCTTACGCGACTTAGGGGGACTCATTGTTATCGACTTTATTGATATGGAAGATAACAAAAACCAACGCAGTGTTGAACAAAAATTACGGGATGCCCTTCATATGGATCGCGCCCGTGTCCAAATGGGTAAGATCTCGCGTTTTGGCTTAATGGAATTATCTCGCCAACGCTTACGCCCATCACTTAACGAAGGCTCTCATGTTACTTGCCCTCGTTGTAATGGTACGGGTGTTATTCGTGATGTAGAGTCTAGCGCACTCAATATTCTGCGTCTGCTTCAAGAAGAGGCCATGAAAGAAAATACCGCAGCCCTCTATGCACAAGTGCCTGTGGATGTTGCTACTTATCTACTCAATGAAAAACGGACAGATATTGTTAAGATGGAAGCACGCATGAAAATCCGTGTTTATCTCATTCCTAACAAAAATCTTGAAACCCCTCACCACCATATCGAGCGTGTGCGTTATGACGACCCTCGCTTAGATGAGCAAAAATCTAGCCTTGAGATGATTGAAGTCCCTGAAAATACCTCACTCACTTGGCAAGACAAAAAAGAAAAAGACGAAGAAAAACAACGTCAGGAAGCTATTATTAAGGGTATCAACCATGAGACCCCAGCCCCTGCACCTGCCCCCAAAGAAGAGGAACAAACTATTAGTTTCTTCCAACGTATTAAATCATGGTTTACACGTAAACCTTATACGCCAACACCAGAAATGGCAGAAGGCAAAGAGGCTACAACAAAAACAAAAAATAATCCAAAACAACGCAATCGCCGTCGCAATGAAAAAGACGATGAAAAGGCGATTCCTCGCAAAGTTAAACAACGTTCTGAGCATAAGTCAGATAAAGAAACGATTAAAGATATTACTGAAAATCGTCCCCGTCGTACTCGCCGTACACAGGAAGATGAAGGTACAACTCATACCAATACAACTGACACACCAGTACAGTTACCTAATATTCCACCTAAACGTAATGCCGTAAAATCACACCAAGAGAAATCGGTTGATAAACCTAAAGCAGAACGTTTAAGTCATAAATCAAATGACAAAGTAGAAAAAGACTTATCAGCTCCTACTGTCATACCGACTACAACACCTCTTCCAGCAGAAGAGATAATGGAAAAAACACTTGATGTCTCTGTAGATACAGCGATAGATACGAATAATGATCAAGATGAAGGTCGTCGCCGTCGTCGCCGTAACCGTCGTAGTCGCCGAGATGATACCAAAGTAGTAGATACTGAAAATCTAGCCTTTATCCCTAACGAAGTATTACTAGAGCAAGAAGAGCAAGCAAAACGCCTTGCACAACAAGCGCCTGTCGTCATTACAGAAAATATTACAGAACCTGACCCTGTGGCTGATCAGCACATTAAAGCTGTTTCTGAGAAAGTACAATCAGAATCTTCTGAAAAGGCTATACAAACCACAATTACCGAGGAAACAACACAGATAGTTGCACCAATAGAATCTGTTACTAACACAGATGATAAAGGGACAAGTGAAACATTGACAGTGGGTTCATCACAACAAACCACTACCCATAAAGTCAATGATACCGTTGTATCACAAACACCTATTACCTTAGCTTATCCACAGATTGATCAGTATGCTATTAATCCACTGACCAATGCGGTTAAAATGGCACTTGCTACGGCTACACATAAAACCGTAGAACATAGCGCCACAGACACTCTTTCAACAACAGAATCAGTAGCACAAACAGCTAGCACCGAAGATAGCTATAATACTCCTGTAACCGTAGCAACAACAGAAACATCTGTTATCCATTCAAATGAAGAAATACTCCCTTCTTCTACCATCACAACGGATACAGAAGTCAATAATGTAGCGACGACTGATGGTGATAAAGGAATTGAGCTGACAGCTACACATTCGACTACCTTTACACAAAGTGTAGTAACTACGACTACAGAGGATATAACCACTCAAACCCAACAAGAGGAAATCACTACACCTTCATCAGATCCAGTTGTGAATAAACAGGTGCTTGAACAAGTCGTTAATCAAGCAGGTATGCAATGGGTAGAAACCAAGCAAGAACTGGTTGAAACAGTGGTAATTCCAGCACCTAAACTCGGTCGTCCTCGTAAAGTAACCACTACGACAAGCAGTGATGAACCGCTAGTATTAGTCGAAACATCAAAAAATCATTAAGATTTGATGATGTATTAAGATAAAAACCACTCATACTATCATGAGTGGTTTTTTATTGTTTTCTGTTTTTATACAATAACCGTATTTCGTATAAATTTAAACTAAATCTCAAGTAATAAATTCGTACTACCTATTAAAAAACGGCTATTCCTTTTAAAAAATATATGATTAAGTAGAATTAATCATCACATCATTATTGCTAAAACCAAATAGAAGTATTATTAACAAAGTGTCGCTATTTTATTTATTCACTCTATAAGTTTCTAATTTTTAAAATTATTTTTATCTGTTTTTATTGAACGAAAAAAAGTAGTGAATAAAAATCCACTACTTTTCTCTCCCACTATCAACACTACACAATTAGTGCATATTTAAGAATCCACCACTCTGGTGAGACCATAATCGAGCATAAACACCATTCATCGCCAGTAACTCTTCATGTGTTCCCTGCTCTACAATACGTCCCTGATCCATCACTATTAATCGATCCATTGCCGCAATGGTTGAAAGCCGGTGAGCAATCGCAATGACTGTCTTATTCTGCATCAATTCACTCAAACTCTCTTGAATAGCAATTTCTACTTCTGAGTCCAACGCACTGGTTGCTTCATCTAAAATCAAGATAGGGGCATCTTTTAGCATCACCCGTGCAATAGCAATCCGCTGACGTTGCCCTCCTGATAGTTTTACCCCTCGTTCTCCAACATAAGCATCATATCCTGTACGACCCTTATTATCTTGTAAAAGTGGAATAAAATCAGCTGCCTGTGCACGTCTTGCCGCTTCATACATTTCTTCATCACTCGCATCAACTCGACCATATTTAATATTATCTCGCACAGAACGATGTAATAAAGAAGTATCTTGTGTCACTAAACCAATCTGACGACGTAAAGACTCTTGCTTCACCGTTTTAATATCTTGACCATCAATACGAATTTGACCTCCATTAATATCATAAAAACGTAGCAATAAATTCATCAGCGTAGATTTACCTGCTCCACTACGTCCGACTAAACCAACTTTTTCTCCCGGTTTAATAACAAGATTAAAGTCATTTAAGAGCGTTTTATTCTCACCATACATAAAATTTACATGGTCAAAAACGATTTCTCCTTGACTGACTTTAAGCGTAGTGGCATCAGGAGCATCTAAAACTTTTTGTGGTTTACTCAAGGTATTCATACCATCTTGAACAGTACCAATATTCTCAAATAAACGAGCAGATTCCCACATCATCCAATGCGATAAAGAATTAACCCGTAGTGCCATCGCTGTCGCCGCAGCAATCCCACCTACACCGACTTGCCCTTGTGTCCAGAGATATAAACCAAGTCCAGCTGTACTTGCTAACAATAGCATATTAATGGTTTGATTCGTTACTTCTAATTGACTGACTAAGCGCATTTGTTTATGAACAGTCCCCATAAATTCTTGCATAGATAATTTAGCATAAGCTGTTTCTCTACCATCATAAGAGAATAGTTTGACAGTTTGAATATTCGCGTATGCATCTGTAATTCGCCCTGTCATCAAACTACGTGCATCTGACTGTAAACGTGCCGACTCTTCTAAGCGAGGGATAAACCAATATAAAGCACAACCAAATAATAATAACCAACCAGCAAAAGGTAAAATAAGCCAACTATCAAATTGCGATAATATAATACCAACACTTAAAAAATAAACCACCACATATACCATCATATCCGCTAAAATCATAACGGTATCGCGTACGGCTAGTGCTGTTTGCATTACTTTAGCAGAAACTCGTCCTGCAAATTCATCTTGGTAAAAAGCAAGGCTTTGTCTCAACATTAAACGGTGATAATTCCAGCGTAATCGCATAGGGAAGACACCTTGCAAACTCTGAAAACGAATATTGCAAGATATGGCTATCCATAAAGGAAACAGCAATAGTAAAACCCCCATTCCAATAATCGTATGAGATTTCTCTTGCCATAATTGACTCACAGGATACTGTTCCATCCAATCCACAAGCGACCCCATAAATTTGAAGAGAACAGCTTCAAAAATACCGACACCCGCCGCAAAAATAACCAGTAATAAAAAATAAATCTTTAATCCCTCTAATCCTGACCAAATAAAAGGAATAAGTCCCTTTTTAGGTGAAATAGGTTTGGTTTCAGGATAAGGATCAATACGATTTTCAAACCATTCAAAAATTGATTTAATCATATACCACACATTCCTAAATGATTAATTGAAAACATACAATGACGAACGGTCACGTCTTAAAAAAACATGACCGTCTCTAAGAATATTGACAGAAAATCCAATAAATTGACTCCTCTCATAAGACATTAAATATCTCTGTGATAAATCATTTATCTTTCAATAAAATAGGTATAACGTTATTAATGAACAACCTCTACTGATTGACGCATTAATAAGGTAATAATACGAGCAATTTCTTCTTTCAAGTTTTTACGGTCAACCACCATATCAACCGCTCCTTTCTCTAAAAGAAACTCTGCTCTTTGGAAACCTTCTGGTAATTGCTCACGCACAGTTTGCTCAATCACACGAGGTCCAGCAAAACCAATTAATGCTTTAGGTTCAGCAATCACAACATCACCCATAAAAGCAAAACTCGCAGAAACACCACCCATAGTAGGATCAGTTAGCACACTAATAAAAGGAAGCCCTTTTTCAGATAGACGAGTAAGCATTGCATTTGTTTTTGCCATCTGCATTAATGAGAATAGACTCTCTTGCATACGCGCACCACCAGAGGCAGCCACACAAATAAAGGGAACACGGTGTTCAATAGCCTCTTGTACGCCTCGTACAAATTTTTCACCAACGACTGAGCCCATAGAGCCACCCATAAAATTGAACTCAAATGCAGCAACAACCGCAGGAACATCAGAAATGGTTCCACGAACCACCACTAAAGCATCTTTTTCATTGGTTGCTTTAGTCGCTTCATTAATACGTTCAGGATATTTACGAGAATCCTTAAATTTTAAAGGATCGGTTGAACGGATATTAGCCGCAATTTCCACTCTATTTTCAGGGTCTAATAAAGTATCAATACGCTCACGCACCCGAATACGCAAATGGTGATTACATTTAGGGCAAACATTAAGATTTTTAGTTAAATCTTCATGATAAAGTGCCGTTTCGCAAGAAGGACATTTTACCCAAACCCCCTCAGGGACACGACGATTACTATTTTCAGATTTTTTAATCTTAGGTGGAAAAACTTTATCTAACCAACTCATTTTCTATTCCTTTTTTAATGCTTGAGCGATAGTGGCAATCCATTCAGTAGCCGCCTGTTCAACAGCAACTGAAACACCCTGTATGACTTGGTCATTACTTGCTTGATGCATTGTATCTACTAATTTACTACCAATGACAACAGCATCTGCAACAGAAGCAATACGTTTAGCACTCTGTGCATCAGAAATACCAAATCCTACGCCAACAGGGATATTAGCATATTGTTTAATTAATTTGACACGTTGTTCAACTTCTTCAATATTCAACTGTGCCGATCCTGTTACCCCTCTGAGTGAAACATAATATAAATAACCACTTGCAATACTCGCTACTTGTTGAATACGTTCAACCGTAGAAGTAGGGGCAAGCAGAAAAATAGGATCAATCTGTTTAGATTTTAGCAAAATACCAAACTCATCATACTCTTCTGGTGGGTAATCTACAATCAATACACCATCAACACCCGCTTTTGTCGCTGCTTCAGCAAATATTGCTCTTCCCATTGCTTCAATCGGATTGGCATAGCCCATCAGTACAACAGGGGTTGATGTATCGGTTTGACGAAACTGGGCAACAATATTCAGAACCTTTTCTAGTGTCATCCCAGCAGCTAAAGCACGTTCACTTGCATGCTGAATCACAGGGCCATCTGCCATAGGGTCAGAGAAAGGAATCCCTAACTCAAGAATATCCGCTCCATGACGGACTAAGGCATGCATAACCGCTAATGTGGTTTCTGCATTAGGATCCCCTGCACAAATATAAGGAATCAGTGCTGCACGGTCTTGTATTCCTGCAAATGTTTTTTCTATTCGAGCCATTGCCATACAACTCCCTTATAAATCCATATGTAAATATTCCGCTACCGTATGCATATCTTTATCACCACGGCCTGAAACATTAACTAATATAATCTTATCCTTTGCTAACGTGGGTGCTAATTTAGCGGCATAAGCCAATGCATGAGAAGACTCTAAGGCAGGAATAATCCCCTCTAATCGGCAACAAGCCTGAAAAGCCTCTAGTGCCTCATCATCTTTAATCACTTCATATGTAGCTCGCCCCGTATCATTTAGCCAAGCATGCTCAGGCCCAACACCAGGATAATCTAGTCCTGCAGAAATAGAGTGTGTTTCTTGTACTTGACCATCTTTATCTTGCATCACATAGGTACGATTACCATGTAAAACACCTACTTTCCCTGCATTAATGGATGCGGCATGTCGCCCTGTTTCAAGACCATCACCCCCTGCTTCAACACCTCGTAGTTGAACATTTTCATAGGGAATATAAGGATAAAAAATACCCATTGCATTAGAGCCACCACCCACACACGCAACAACATAATCAGGTTGGCGACCAGCAAATAATGCCATTTGTTCGATACATTCTTCACCAATTATTTTTTGGAAATCACGCACCATCATAGGATAAGGGTGAGGGCCTGCTACTGTACCAATAATATAAAATGTATCATCAATATGTGCAACCCAGTCTCGCATCGCCTCATTAAGAGCATCTTTAAGTGTTTTAGAGCCTGATGTAACAGGGATAACCTTTGCTCCTAATAACTTCATACGGTGAACATTGGCAGCTTGACGGCGAACATCTTCTGCCCCCATATAGACAACACATTCTAACCCATAACGAGCGGCTACTGTTGCTGTGGCGACACCATGCATACCAGCGCCAGTTTCAGCA